>JANPGT010000666.1:0-6861 GCA_031424135.1 Chitinophagaceae bacterium | reverse complement strand
TTTCTTAACTTAAGTGAACGTATGTAAGCTACCTGCCAGTCTAATTTTGCAGTATCATTTAACAAAAAAATGAAATGCAAATGAAAATTTTATGGTTCGCTTTCACCTTAATAATGGCAAGCGCTCTGCAAGTTAAAGCCCAGTATGCCCCCAAAGACAGTACTTATAAAAGGTTTTTTGCAGGCAGTACCTTATTTATGCTGGCTAATGTAATACCTGATAATAATCCGCCTGGAATGGTTTATCTGACTGCAGGTTATCGCATTACAGGGAGGGATGTAATTTCACTTGAGCTAAAAACCTGGAAATATGCCTGGCCAATTGGCATTCCTTTTGGAAAATCATTTGAAGCAGAAGGAGAAGGATTTCCGGGTTATATCCGCGAGTACGGATTTTCACTTGCTTATTATAGGTTTTTATGGAAAGGACTTTTTGCGCAGGTTGACGTGATGCCTGCCTGGCAAAATTTTGTAAATGATAACGGCAATAAGATTGACAAAGGCTTTCAAATTTTTAACACTTATTCCATTGGGTACCACATTAAACTTTTCAAGGATCGGTTTTTTCTTCAACCTTCAATTGCAATGACGCATCGTCCCTATCAATCAACAATGCCTGATTCGTTTAAACAGGTTGACGATAGATGGCCAAGAGTCTTCTTCTGGCAGCCGGGCCTTCATTTTGGGGTAAATTTTTGAAACTGCAATGATTCAGATGAAGGCGTTTATTTGCACCAGCGGAAATGAAATAACCTCCAGGGGATTTTTATGGTGCGACCGTTTTTTAACTAAGATTGGTTAGGTTTATTCAATATGCCAGGTGCAGTGGCCGGGCGGAGTGGCCAGGAACTTCGGTGATACCACCCCGGCAGCAGCGTTATTTAGAGGTTTACTAAAAGCCCATGTGCAAAACCGGTTGAACCAGAGGTCAATGTCTGTGCAGAAGAATCCGAATCAGCTGCGTTCGGGAGGAACACCATTACCATTGACCTCTGATTAGCTGAGACAAAGGCTTTTTTCTTCATTCCTGTTGACATCCGCCTCCATCCGGGCGCACCGGTCTTATCAGCTAAAGCATTTTTCTGTTTCGCGGAAGCAAGTGTCTTATCATGCGGGGCATACCTGCCGCTTTGCGGAGCCGGGGGCGTAGCATCAAAAGCATATTTCCCGTAATACATACGATGGTATTTATAATACATGGCATGGGTGGTTTAATACATAGCATGGGTCGTTGAATACATGGCATAGGTCATTTAATACATGGCACGGGTCATTTAATACATAGGATGGGTCATTATAAGGGATGCGTAGTTCTTCTAAGCGGGCGTCCTTTGCTTATAAGCATATATCGGTCACGTGTAACGCTATGCCGCCCGCATTGTAAGCAAATGGCTTTTTATTACCGGAAAATTACATTTTATACCACGGGGTATGCTTTTCGTAACAACGGATATGCTTTTCGTAACACGGGATAGACTTTTCGTAACGCGGGGTATTCATTGCATTCGCGCAGATTCGTATTGCTTATAAGCATATACTGTTCCCGTGTAACGCTATGCCGCCCGGATTGTAAGCAAATGGCTTTTGCTTGCCAGGAAATTAGTTTTGACAATACCAAATCTTCATCGGATACAAGTAGATGCCTGTCTTATTTAAGTCTCCTGGCACGGGAGATCTTTCGCCAGGCCACACGAAAGGGTAAAAATAGTTGGGAATTTGCGGGGGTCGGGGTATTTTTAAGAGCAGGAAATACCTTTGTGTCAGGGCAGGCACAGCGTTTTTAACCGGGTACAAGCGTTGCTGTAGGAATTGTCCACGAAAGTTTTATAGCCAGGCAGTGATAGCGCGGCAGTTCCAGCAATCAAGCCTACAGACAATAACCAGCTTTGATGAACAATAAAATAGATTATGAGCAAAATTATCTTTGACAGCGGAATATCGCTGGATGGCTTTTTCGCGGGCGACAACAGGAGTCCGGCCAACCCAATGGGCGGTGTTTCCGGGCAAATTCACCAGTGGATGTTTAAACAAAAGGCATTCTGGAAACACATCAAAATGGAAGGGGGGGAAGAATACGGTGCAGACAGTGAATTAATTGATGCGGTGTTTGCAAGAACAGGTGCTTACATCATGGGAAAGCGGATGTTTGAAGAAGGCGAAGTGCATTGGCCGGAAGATTTATACAATGCAGATGTTTATGTGCTCACACACGAAAAACGGGATCCCTGGGTGCAGAAGGGAACAACTACTTTTTATTTCATCAATGACGGAATACACAGTGCACTGGAAAAAGCAAGGCAATCAGCCAACGGAAAGGATATAAGAATACAGGGTGGTGCCAATACCATTCAGCAGTTTCTCAATGCAGGGCTTGTAGAAGAATTTTTCATTCATATTGCCCCTGTTTTTTTAGGAACGGGTATCCGGCTGTTTGATGGTATTGACAAAGACAAATATGATATGCAGATTATAGAAATCATGCCATCAAATCTTACAACACATATCAGGTACAAATTGACTAAAAAATAGGAACAGCTGCCGCTGACAGTGGTTTACCCGCAAGTGGGGCGCGGTACCGGAAGGCGGGGAGGTGCTATTGACAGCCGCGCAGCCCCCGGCATCCGCAGCGGGAGGCCGTCGTGCCAATGTGTATCATCAATCCATCTGAAATTGGCATTTATGAAGAATAAGACATTCCTGACAGTTATTTTCTCTTCCATCCTGGGTGTCATTTCATTTGGACAGCCTTCCGGAAAAGATACATCAGGGGCAATTGCTGGTAATGCTCCGGTACTGAATAAAAAACTCGATAGTATTTTTTCTTCTTTTAACAACAAAAATTCTCCGGGCGTTTCGGTTTGTGTTATCCAAAACGGAAAACGGATTGCCAAAAAGGATTATGGCATGGCAAGTATAGAATTGCAGGTTCCCTTTTCAGATCAAACTGTAGTACGGATAGGATATTCTGAGGCCAGGGAATTTATTTCTATAGCTGCTGTATTAATGGCGAAGGATGGTATTCTTTCTTTGCAGGATAAAGTAAGAAAGTATTTTCCAAAATTGCCGGAATGGTCGGCACCGGTAACCATCTGGGACCTGCTTAATCACCGCAGTGGCTTTGCAGATGAATGGGCGAATTTATTGCTGATGCATGGCGCTATGTCAAACCGCTTTGATAAGGAACAGTTTTTCCGCTTGCTGTATACACAGCCCGAACCGGAGATTGAACCCGGCAAAGGGTATATGTACTGTAATTCAGATTTTGGCTTATTGCGGCTGATCATGGAAAAAGCTTCCGGTAAAAACCTGAGCGACTGGATAAAGCAACGGATACTTGGTCCCTTGGAAATGAATAATACAAGGATGCAAAAAAATGCATTGGATATTGTTCCCAATCGTGCCACCAAATATTCGCCTGATGGCAATGGTTTTAAACAGGATAATGTGCAGAAGACTTCACCCGGTGGAAATTATTTTATACTCACCTGCGCCGGTGATCTTGCAAAATGGGCTGTAGCCATCAGTGACGTGAACTCGGAGTTCAATATGGCATTCAGAAAATTAATAGAAAATGTAAGGATGATACCTGGTAAAAAGAATCACTATGTTACCGGGCATAGCATTGATACCATTGCTAATCAAACTGTCATTACGCATGGAGGTGTTAATGGTGAAAATTATCTCAGCCGTATTCCGTCAAAAGGATTAATAATCATTACCATTGGCAACCTTGATGGAGAAAGTTTTGGGGAACAGCATCAACTTCTTTGTGAGTATTTGCTGGATGTGAAAAAGCAGCCATTCATTAAACCTGTTTTTGCAAAAAAGCCTGTCGTCATTACGGAAACTGCATTAAAAAAATACGAAGGCAGGTACCGTTGGCTACACCAGGTGTCGTGGGAGAGTTATAATGAGCGCAGAAAGCTCAGCGACTTTTACGTAGAGAATGGCAAATTGAAATTAAGGTATACCGGAAACTATGTTATTGAGCTTATCCCGGTGGGCAAAGATCTTTTTTATTACGAGGAAGGTTTTGGCATGCAGGTAAAATTTATTCAGCCTGAAGGAAATGGGCCTATGAAGGTTACCCTTGCTTTTGATGATGGGTATCCGGGTGAGGTGATAGAAAAGGAAACAGGCAAACAGTGGCTGCCTTCGCCGGAGGAGCTTGCAATATTTACCGGGAAATATTACAGCAGGCATCTTGATTATTACTGGAATTTTGATTTGAATGAGCAGGGTAAAATGGTGTTGAAGAGAGCTACAATGCCAGATGCAGTTATGGAACCCGATGGTGATAACCAGTTTCATTATATTGCTGAAAAAAATCCGGGGGATGGTTTTGACCAATGGATATTATTTAATAAAAACCCGGCAGGAAAGATAACCGGTTTAACGGTATGGTCTGCAAGAGTAATGCATCACCGGTTTGATAAGCAATAGTCAGCTGTATGAACGCATCGCCTGGGTTTGCCCCAATGGGTGCAGGTGGAAGCCGTGTTTCAACCCTTTGTTTTTCAATTTGGCTTCCTGTTGTGCAGGACGGTATCATCATCTTTTATTGATAAATTCAGCTTCGGTTTGTCAAACGGAAATCTATTACCCTTCCGCTACAGCGGAGAGCCAGCCCTGCACTTTGGTAATTATTCATACCGATTAACAAAACTAAACACCCTTTTATATGGCCAGACAACTTAAATTCTTCCCGCTGCTTTTCGCCTTTATTAGTTTGATCAGTTGCAAAACCAGTCAATTGAAACAATCACCCACCCCGGAAACCGGGATGTTTAAGGTAGCCATACTTTATCCGAATGGGGACGATAAAACCTTTGACATGGACTATTATGAAAAAAAGCACATGCCAATGGTAGCTGGGTTTATAGGGAAGAATTTGAAATTTTATGAAATTGATAAGGGCATAGCCGGCAGAACAGCCAATGATGAAGCGCCTTTTGCAGCAATAGGTTATTTTTTTATTACTGATATTGCTGAATACAATAAAGCGATAGCACAAAACAGGGAGGCAGTTATCAGTGACTTTAAGAATTATACCAATATTCAGCCTGTTGTACAGATAAGTGAAATTAAACAGATAGGGTACAATGACATAAAATAAGGAACGGAATAAGGATGCATGCTCAGTGACAGGCGTATCAGTTAGTGTTGAGAAGAGTACACTGCTACCGGCAAACGGTTTGGCAAAATGCGGGCTGCCGGAAATCTATTGCCCTCCCGCAGCAACGTGACTGCCGGCCCTGCATCTTTGGTGCATGGTAAAGCGCGATTATACGGAGTGCCCGGTTAGCCCAAAATGAAGACCTTGAAAAATATTTGTGAAAAATATTTGCGAAACCGAAAAGTTGCGCATATATTTGCAACCGATTAGTTTCTTAATTTAAACAGCAGTACAAATGAGACGGGACATATTCCAGGCAATAGCAGATCCAACTAGAAGAGCCATTATAACCCTGATTGCACTGCAGGCAATGACACCCAATGCTATTGCCGAAAATTTCAACACCACGAGGCAGGCAGTCTCCAAGCACTTACGGATACTGACAGAATGTGAATTGGTAAAGCAGGAACAGCAGGGCAGGGAGATCTATTATTCACTTGAAATCAATAAAATGAAAGAAATAGACAAGTGGCTTGAGCAATTCCGGAAAATTTGGGAAACCCGTTTCAACCAGCTTGACAAGGTATTGGCAACACTTAAAAAACAGCAAAAATGACAGACCAGCCACTATTCAATTTTACCGTTGATAAAGCAGCAAAAACGGTGTTTATGACCAGGGAATTTGACGCTGAACTTTCGTTGGTTTGGGATGCGTTTACCAAAGCTGAAATTCTTGACCAGTGGGTGGCGCCCGCACCATGGGTATCAAAAACGAAATACATGAATTTTGAAGTGGGAGGTAAAAGATTTTATGCGATGGTAGGCCCCGAAGGACAGGAGCGCTGGATAATCCAGGAATACACTGCCATTACGCCAAAAACCAATTTTAAAATGTACAATGCTTTTGCCGACAAAGATGAAAACCCTGAATTGCCCGGTTCTGAATGGGATTATATTTTCAGTGAACAAAATGGAAATACAAAGGTCAGTATTACTATTTACAATGAATCACTTGAGCGTATGGAGAAAGTGATGGATGGCTTTAAGGTAGGAATGGCCATGACGATGACTAACCTGGAAAAATTATTGACAACTTTATCCCACAAATGATTTACGTTTTCAAAACTTCTGTGAGGACGAAAATTCAGGTAGCGCAACTGAAACCTCATATAAATGAGATACTTCCAGGTCAAAAATGGAATTTCGACCTTAAAGACCGCGACCGGATTTTGCGTATTGACAGCGAAGAAAATATCGTTTCCAAAATAACAGACTTGCTGAGTAATCAGAAATTTTACTGCGAAGAATTAGAATAGCAAAAAAACCTAAACAATAAAATTATGCCAATTATCAATCCCCACATTAATTTCAACGGCAATGCCGAAGAAGCATTTACCTTTTACAAATCAGTATTCGGCGGATCGTTTGCAAAAATTATCCGGTTTAAAGAACTTGCAGGCCCTGAATTTCCGGTAGCGGAGAAAGAAGAAAATAAAATCATGCATATTGCTTTGCCCATTGGTAAAGGCAGTATGTTGATGGCAAATGATGTTCCGGAAATTATGGGAAGAACAAACGAGAATGAGAACAGGAGTAAAATTGTAATAACTGCTGAAAGTAAGGAAGAAGCCGATAAATTATTTAATGGCCTTTCAGCAGGCGGACAGATAGAAGGGCCTATTGGTGATAGTCCCTGGGGTTCATATTTTGGTTGTTTTAGAGACAAATACGGTATTGAATGGATGG
>JANPGT010000665.1:0-2933 GCA_031424135.1 Chitinophagaceae bacterium | reverse complement strand
GACTTATTCAATCATACAGGCACCCACCGTTACGCAACTGGTTTCATCAATCAGGATGGCGCCGCCATTCACCCTTAATTTTTTATACGAATCAAAAGCAATGGGCGATGCCGTTTTAATGGTGGCCCTGATAATATCATTCAATCCTGCTTTTTCAGGTGCTGGTTCCTGTTGCAGGGTGTTCACATTCAGTTTATAGGCAATTTCTTTAATGCTGGCCCTCACTACCCGGCTGTTGATCTGCAACAGGTATTTACTGCCCGCTACCAGTGGTTTATTGTCCATCCAGCAAAGCAGTACTTCCAGCTCGTTGCCAATCTGCGGCTGGTTGTCAGATTTAACAATGGTATCTCCCCGGCTGATATCGATATTGTCTGTAAGGTGCAGTATCGCACTTTGGGGAGCAAACGCTTCCTCCACTTCTTTGCCACCTACTTCAATGGCCCTGATGGTGCTTTCAAGACCTGCAGGCTGTACGGTAATTTTATCTCCTTTTTTATAAATACCGCTCACAATTTTACCGGAATAGCCGCGGTAATCATGCAGCTCTTCTGTTTGCGGGCGTATGACATATTGTACCGGGAACCTTGCATCTGTTAAATTGATATCGCGGTCTACTTCCACTGTTTCCAGTATGTCCAGCAGCGAATTTCCTTCGTACCAGGGAAATTTATCTGATTTCTCCACAATATTATCTCCGTTCAGTGCACTGATGGGGATATAGGTGATATCTTTTAATCCGAGTGATTTAGCCACTTCAGCGTAGTCAATCAAAATATTATTGTACACATCCTGCGAGTAGTCTACCAAATCCATTTTATTGATGGCTACAACGACGTGCGGAATATTCAGCAACGATGCAATGATGGAATGGCGGCGGGTTTGCTCGGCTACGCCGTTCCTGGCATCTACCAGTATAATGGCCAGGTCTGAGTTGGAAGCACCAGTAACCATGTTGCGGGTATACTGTATATGTCCCGGCGCATCAGCAATAATGAACTTGCGTTTGGGTGTAGAGAAGTATTTATAGGCAATATCAATGGTAATGCCCTGTTCCCTTTCTGCACGCAACCCGTCCGTAAGCAGTGCCAGGTCTATCTCACCCTCTTCCTTATTTTTACTTTGTTTTTCGATGGCTTCCAGCTGATCAATCATGATTGATTTACTGTCGTACAGCAGGCGCCCTATCAGCGTGCTTTTGCCGTCATCGACACTTCCTGCAGTTATAAAACGTAATATATCCATATCACCCCCTAACCCCCTGAAGGGGGAATTTTAAGTTTATAAACAATGTATTGTATCTCTTGAATGATCTCATTTCTTATATAGTTAAACCTGAACTGCAACCGGGGCCTTCTTACTCCCCTTCAGGGGGCTGGGGGGTGTCCGGGGGGTTAAAAATAGCCGTTCTTCTTCCGGTCTTCCATCGCTGCTTCGCTTACCCGGTCGTCTATTCTTGTTTCTCCGCGCTCACTTGTTTTAGTAGCAATGATCTCTGTAATGATATCGTCTATGGTGGAAGCGCTTGATTCAACGGCTGCAGTACAGGTCATATCGCCCACAGTTCTGTAGCGAACTTTTTTTACGGATACTTTGTCGGTGGGGTCCAGCTGAATAAATTCAGAAGTGGCCACCAGCTGTCCCTGGTATTCCAGCACTTCGCGGTCGTGTGCGTAGTAAATGGAGGGCAGTTCAATATTATGCCGGCGGATATAGTTCCATACATCCAGCTCGGTCCAGTTGCTGATCGGGAACACGCGTACATTTTCTCCCTTATGTATTTTGCCGTTGTAGGTATTCCACAATTCCGGTCGCTGCAGTTTCGGGTTCCACTGGCCAAACTCATCGCGCACTGAAAATATTCTTTCTTTGGCCCTGGCTTTTTCTTCATCGCGGCGGGCGCCGCCAATACATGCGTCGAATTTGAATTCTTCGATGGTATCCAGCAGGGTAAAGGTTTGCAGCGCATTGCGGCTGGCAAACTTTCCTTTCTGTTCGGTCAGGTTTTTTTCTTTTATGGTATCGCCTACATGACGCACAATGAGTTTCTCGCCTATCTCTGCTGCCAGCTTATCCCTGAAGTCGAGCGCCTCCTGAAAATTATGGCCGGTATCAATATGCACCAGCGGAAAAGGAAATTTTCCAGGGCGGAAGGCCTTCAGCGCCAGGTGTACCAGGGTAATAGAATCTTTGCCGCCCGAAAACAACAGTGCCGGTCTTTCAAACTGGCCTGCTATCTCCCTGAATATGTGGATAGATTCTGATTCTAACTGGTCAAGGTAATCCAAATGATGAGCACTCATACTTTTCTTCATTTTACTTGTTGCAATGCTGACTATCGACTAGCGACTCCCGGCGCAAGACTGTTCCCGGCAGGTTCATGTACGTGCAGGCCGCATTCTTTTTTATCTGCATCTTCCCACCACCAGCGTCCGGCCCTGAAATCTTCGCCCGGTTTAATGGCCCTGGTGCAGGGTGCACATCCAATGCTTACAAAGCCTTTGTCGTGCAGGGGGTTGTACGGTATATTGTTTTCTTTGATGTACTGTTTTACTTCTTCAGTGGTCCAGTGCAGGATGGGGTGGTATTTAATCACCTGGTTAGCTTCATCCCATTCCACCTGCGGAAGGTCATGACGGTCTGCGGAATGTTCTGCCCGCAGGCCGGTTATCCATACCGCATTGCCTGCCAGCGCTCTTTTGAGGGGTTCTACCTTTCTTATAAAGCAGCAGCCTTTGCGGTTGTCTACTGATTCATAAAAGGCGTTGGGGCCTTTGGCTGCTATAAATTCCTGTAATAGTTCCTGGTTGGGGTAATAGGCTTTTATATGTGTATTGTACTTCTCATTGGTGCTGCTCCAGACAGAATAGGTTTCAGCAAACATCCGCCCGGTATCCAGGGTAAAAATGCTGATGGGTAATTTATTGTTCAGT
>JANPGT010000664.1:0-8259 GCA_031424135.1 Chitinophagaceae bacterium | reverse complement strand
CGTAAAAGAGTCATCTTTCAATACTATGCTGGCGGTTTCTTTTGCTACCTGCGTACCGGCGAGGCCCATGGCAATACCTACATCTGCTTTTTTCAAGGCAGGAGCGTCATTCACGCCATCACCCGTCATGGCTACAATATTACCGGCCATTTGATAAATACTGGCTATTTCCAGTTTCTGCCGGGGGGTGGTACGGGCAAATACGGATGTGGTAAGAATCTTTTCTTTCCATACGGCAGACATGCCTTCGATGGATGGAATGTCTTTACCAGTTACTACATTGAGATCACCTTCGTCAATTAGCCCTGTTTTGTGTGCAATATTCACTGCAGTGAGCGGGTGGTCGCCTGTAATCATCACTATTTTAATGCCCGCTTTCCTGCAGGAGAGAATGGCCGGCTTTATTTCCAAACGTGGCGGATCAAGAAATCCTATCAATCCGGTATAGATTAAGTCGTGGCAATACTCGTGCTTGTCTATCCCCTGGGCTTCATTGCTGGCAAATGCCAATACCCTGAGGCCGCTGGACGCCATCTTTTCAGCAGTGGCCAGTATTGCTGCGCGGTCGTTTGGCTGCAGGGTAGCTATGGAGGCACCCTTTTGCAAGTGAGTGCATTTTTCCAATATTTGTTCTACTGCACCCTTGGCAGTTGCAAGGTAACCTTTGGCTGTTTTGTGCAGGGTAGCCATCATCTTTGTTACCGGGCTAAACGGTATTTCAGCTATGCGTTCATGTTGCTTTCTGCGCAATTCAGCAGAACCTCCGTCAGCATTTGCCAGCTGTATGAGCGCCACCTCGATAGGGTCTCCCTGCAGTTTTCCATCTTCATGGGCTTTAGCAGCTACATTATTGCATAATGCGCCAATAAGCGTAAGCTTTTCATAGCTGTCACCGTACAGATCAGTTTTTACTGTTGCAAAAACCACATGATTGTCTTCGATGGTAACGGGCAGCTGCAGCCCGGGAAAACCAATGGCAGCAATGGTTATTTTGTTTTCGGTAAGGGTACCCGTTTTATCAGTTAAAATAACACTGGTACTGCCCAGGGTTTCTACTGCCGACAGTTTTTTTACAATGGCATTCCGCTTCGCCATCAGCAGCATTCCGTAGGCCAGGGCAATGGTGCACACAATGGGCAGTCCTTCCGGGATAGCCGCTACGGCCAGGGCGATGGCTGTTTCAATAATCAGGAACCATTTTTTGCCCTGTATCATTCCGGTAATCACAAATACCGCCGTCATGGCCAGTGTTATCCATATCAGCCGCTTACTTAACGCATTTATCTTTTTATCAAGGGGTGATTGTGTGGTAGCTGCACCGGCAACCAGTGAAGTTATAGTACCCAGCTCTGTATTGCCTCCTATACCAGTAATAACAGCTTTCCCTTTTCCGTTCATTACCGCGGTTCCTTTAAAGACCATGTTCAGCATATCGCCGGTAACAGTTCCCTGGGGCAATACGCCTGTTTGCTTTATAGCCGGCAGCGATTCACCTGTAAGCGAAGACTCATCACATTGCAACTGGTTTATTTCCAGTAAGAGACCATCGCCGGGTATAATATCTCCCGCTTCAAAAATGGCAATATCACCGGGTGTTAACTGCTCTGCCGGGATGGTCACTGATTTTCCGTCCCTGATTACCCTGCAAACAATTACATCCATCTCTTTGAGTGCCTTCATAGAATTGCGCGCCTGCAGTTCCATGAAAAAACCAATCAGTGCGTTGATTAGAATAACCACTGCAATGGCTACTGCGTCTATATAGTCTTTATAGAAGAGGGAAACCAGGACGCCAAAACCCAGTAAATAAACAATAGGACTTTTAAACTGGTGTACCCACAACATCCAAATGCTTTGCTGCTTTTGCCCTGCATAGACATTCAGCCCAAATGCGCGGTTTCTTTCTCCGGCGGCTTCCTGTGTAATCCCATTACCGCTATCGGTCTCAAATAACCGTAATACCTCATCTGCGGGTAATGTAAATACGTTTTTTAAAGGATAGTTTATTTTCATAGAACCATTTCTTTTGCTATGCAGAATAAATGATGAAATGGCACCCGTCCGTTGGCAATAACGGCATCATTTGCGTTAATTTTTATTCGCTTCTGCTGTTCCTTCCCTTCAGCCGCAAACGCCTTACTGCGGGCATTTTTGCACCGGGTCTTTCATCGCCCAGCAGTATACCCCATTTTTTAAACTGTCCTGACCTGTCGAACACAATTTTCAGCACCGCTATCACCGGCAGTGCCAGGAACATGGCGGCAATGCCTGCCAATGCGCCGGCTGTAATAATACCCACAATAGAAACAAAGGCATTGAGCTTCACCTTATAACCAACAATGCGTGGCATCAGGATGTTATTATCAAGAAACTGCACGAAACCGATTACGGCTACTACAATAATTATATCAACAATATTTTGCGAGGATGCCAGTGTTATTACTACGGCCAGGAAATTACTCACCAGTGCACCCAGGTAGGGGATAAGGTTGAGCAGGGCGAAAATGATCCCTATCAGCAAAGCCTGCCTGATACCAAACAGGAAAAGGAGCAGCCAAATCATCAGCGTTAAATAGCATATTTGTATTAACAGGCCGGCGAGGTAAGACTTCACCATTTTTTCCGTTTGCCGGATAATATCTTCCACGTTCGTATGCTCGTTGGCGGGGAAGCACAGTAAAGTAAATTGCAGGAAGATGTTCCGGTACAATAATGTCATAAAGATGTATACGGGCAGCACAATAAAAAATAGCAGGACGCCTGAGACGGAACCAGCGGCCCCCCTCAGCAAATTGCCGGCGGAACTGAACAATACGGCACTTTGTTTATTAATAAATAATACCTGCTGATCAGGGGCAAATCCAAACCTGCTGCTGATCCAGTTGCTGAAGAACTGCAGGTGGCGCGCCAGGTTTTTTTCTATCTGCGGCAGGTCCTGCAGAAGATTGCCCACCTGGCTGGAGAACAGCCAAAGAATAAGCCCGGCAAAAATAGTCAGCATCAGTATGGGCAGCAGGATGGCGATGGGTTCAGGCGTTTTCAACTTGCGGAAAAAACGGAATACCGGCAGCAGCAGCAGGCTGAGAAAAAGGGAAAGTAACAGCGGCATAATAATTAGCTTTCCAATGACTATTATAACGCCTGCTAAAAATAATCCCAGCAATTCAATGCTGCGTTTAACTGTTACGGGCATTTCTTTCATGTGTACAATTGTGCATTATACAACCGGCGGGTCTTTTTGTCGCAGACCGCACTGAAATAAAGTTGTAAGCAACAGTGCCTGTGCCGGCGGTAAGTTACCCACTCGCGTCATATCCGTCGTTACATCAGGAATGGCTGTTTTTATATTATTCACACATTTACTGCGGCATTTGCCGTATGCCGTTAGCGGTTGGTGGTGAGACCGGCGGTAAGATGACTGTCTTTTTCTGCAATTCACTTTAAAGTGTGAATGATATAAGGATTTTGGCCTTTTGTGTAACATGTTTTTTGTTTGCTAACGGCATCTTTACAATAGTGATGACCATAGCGAAAGTAACACACCAATAAAAAATTGTAGCATGATAAATATAGATCCGGCGGATGATGATATTGCAGAGGTTGATCCTATAGAACCAGCATCTGTACCGCCTTTACCGGCAGACCCGGTGGAATCACCGGTGCCGGTGCCAAAGGATGACCCGCAAATAGCAGTAACAGGCATCAGGGAATACAAAGACTCGCTGCATGCGCTGTTGCAAAAAAATAAACCGGCCCCGGATACGCCTGCGGCATTAAACGGGACGGCGGATTTGAATAATCCATAATGCAGTTTCCCGCAGGCTGGGTTTGTATACCAGGTAATAGTGTTGGGGAAAATCATGCCGTTGATGTTCAGCAGGTTTTTTCAGCAGTATATTACAAGAGGCGCTGTAATTTGAGGTGGTTGAATTTTTATCTTAATAAACTGGTTTTATGAAAGGGGAAAATGAGATTAACACCAGCAATCCTGCTAATTTAACTGATACCCTGGAGGGGTTTGTATCACTGCCGGCTGTTGACAGTAGCGCCGCAGTGATGATGGCCATTGCGGATATGTACGCAGAAAACCTTGACGATTACGGAGAGTCTCTCAATAATAATGCGGCTGACATAACAAAAGACAGCAGGCGAATCAAAAAGTGAATACATTTTATTCAATAGCATATTTCTTAAAAAAGTAACGCTGGCAATATATTTTCAGCTACACAAAAGCGCATAGTTAAACCAGGAATAGCAATGGCTATCGACAGGCAGCACTTTACGGGATTGACAGTTTATCATTATCATACCTAAAAATAGCTTCATATGGCTTATACAGGTCAACCGGTCAAAAAGGAAATGACACAATTATCTGCTGAAGACAGTAAAAAAGGTGCGATGCACCATAAGAAGGCGGCAAAACACCTGGTCAAATCTGCCCGTTTCTACCTGGAAGCGGCCAGGCAACTGGGAAAAGGGCATTTCAAAAAAGCATCGAAGATTACGCGGAAAGCTAAAAAGCAATATGCCGCAGCGGGGGAAGAGCAGCTGCAGCAGGAAAATGGCTATGCCGGAAACAAACAGCTGGTAATGTAGACTGCTGGTTATCATCCATCAGCCACTGTAGCTGATATCCGGCGCATGTTAAAAAAACTGTCAATAATAGCTATGATCACAAATAAAAAAAGAATAGGTATCTGGATGGACCATGCCATTGCCCACCTGATGGAATTTACCACCGATCCCATCGCCATCGTAAAGGTTGAATCATCATTTACCCACCAGGCCAAAGAGGGCAGTCTGGAGAAAAGTGAACACCTGATGCACAATAAGGAGCAGATGGATCAACTGGCTTACTTTAAGCAACTGGCACATTTGTTAAAAGACTGCGCAGAGGTATTGCTTTTTGGACCAACAGACGCAAAAACGGAGTTATTTAATTACTTAAAAAAAGACCGGCATTTTGCGGCTGTAAAAGTGGACATAAGGTCTTCCGGTAAACTTACTGACAACCAGCAGCAGGCATTTGTAAGGGACCATTTTTCGGGAAAGAGCAGTGGCCTCTAAATGGCTTGGGCTGGTAAATACTAATAACAGAAATAATATAATTATATGACAACCGAGACAAAATGGTCTATAGACCCCGCCCACAGCGAAATTGCCTTTAAAGTAAAACACCTGATGATAGCCCATGTAAAAGGAGTGTTCAGTGCATTTGATGCCAGTATTTATACCAATCATAAAGATTTTACTACGGTTGAGGTTGACCTTTGGATAGACGCCGGTTCTATCAATACCGGTGATACGAAGCGGGATGAGCATTTAAAGGGCGCTGATTTTTTTGATGTGGAGAACTATAAAATGATCAGTTTCACTTCCACTACCATTGAAAAGCCGGATGAAAAAAATAACCGGGAACTCTGGGGAGAACTTACCATGAAGGGCATAATCAAAAAAGTGAAGCTGAATGTTATTTTTGGCGGCATACGTATTGACCCTTACGGAAATGAAAAAGCAGGCTTTGAAGTAACAGGCATCATTAACCGTAACGATTGGGGACTGACCTGGAATACCCCTCTTGAATCGGGGGGTGTACTGGTAGGGGAAGCAGTGACTATCTCCTGTGAACTTGAATTGATCAACATGGGGGAAAAGGGAGGAATGATGGACCTGGCAACAGATACGCACAAAGAAAAGGCTGCCGTTAAATAAGCTATCCCCCTGCAGCCTTGCCAGTAATACTGAGGAACTGAATAATTAACCTAAAAATACAGCATGACACAGGTAATGGTGGCTTTTTTTAGCAGCGAGTTGAAAGCGGTGCAGGCAGTCAGAAAATTGTGCGATCTTGAATCGTATGGAATCATTACGGTGTATGATATGTTAATGATTCATAAAAAGACGGGTGGGGGCTACGAAATAATTGAGGAAGATTTTACCGTGGATTATACCGTAATGGAAGGCATGCTGGAGCGGGGGCTGCTGGGTGTTTTAACCGGACCTGTGGGTTTTATTGCCGGTGTTTTTGGCAGAACCGCTGCCGCTGCAGTACAGGCAGTTAATCATTTCAATTTTGCCGGCAACTTTATTACAGAAGTAGTAGAGAAAATGGGGACTGACACTGTTTCAGTAATTGTTGAAACAGGTGCGCTGACGGAAGAATTTATGGATGTATACGTCAGGTCTTTTGATGCGATTGTAGTAAAAACAGTAGTGGATATTCCCGCCTGTAAACATTTTAGTAACGAAATGCAGGCAAACCAGCAGGCCATTGAGGCAGGGGCAATGGAATTGAGGAAGGGCAAAAACAGGCAGGTAATCCAGGCACAGCTTACAAAGCTGAAAGCTTGCAGACAGGAACTATTCACCAGATTTGAAATAGCGAATTCCCTGATGAAAGTGGCTGTTATACCCGCTTAGTCTTACAGGATACAGGCAATACAAGTATGGTTCCGTAACCAGGTACAAGGCAATTAGCCGATGGTGCCCTGCACAATCCAGGTAAGATCTTGGGTTTATTCGGTTGCTTTTCCATCAAAAACCTCCGGCAGTTTTTCTGCATCGTGCTTTGTGGTCCGGGTTACTCCATCCCTGTGATTGGGCGGCCCGTAAAGTGTATACATCTTTAAAGATGTTTGGTGGCTGGTATTAATAATATTGTGCTTTGCACCGGCAGGTACCACTACGGCATCGCCTTCCTTCACCCGGTATTCAGTTCCATCTATAACGCATTTACCGGTGCCGCTTTCAAACCTGAAAAACTGGTCGTTGCTTTCGTGGATTTCTTCCCCTATGTCTTCGCCTGCGGCAAGACTCATCAGCACCAACTGCAGGTGATGGCCGGTGTACAGTACTTTTCTAAAAAGATTATTTTCCTGCGTGTCTTTTTCGATATTGCTTTTAAATCCTTTCATTGGTCAAGTTTGAGTTGCTGCAGTAGTGGTCAGCAGGCACCTTTTTAGTTTATTTACTTCATAGCGTTCGCTGAAGGGCAGAGATGCTGTGAGGCTGTATAAATTCCCTAAAGAATGAACATTGTGCTAATGTCAATTCTATCATAATGTTGCCAGGTGCTCTTCTATCACCAGCGAGACCAGGTAGTATATTTCATCTGCATTGGGGGGTTTGCTGATAAAGTGCGCAGCACCCATTTTTTTTAGTTCCACAGATTCCTCCACCAGTTTAGACGTGGTATAAATAACTACAGGGATGTGCTTAAAGTTATCATCGTTTTTCAGTTCCTGCAGGCATTTCTTACCGTTCAGCAAAGGCATCCTGATGTCCAGAAAAATCAAATCGGGCAGGGAGCCAAGCCTGTTGCGCAACAGTTCAAGCGCCTGTTGCCCGTTGTTGGCCGTGATGCATTCTATATGTTCATCTACTTCCCTGGCAGCCTCAATAAAAAAAGCCCTGTCATCGGGGTCATCATCTACCAGTAATAAACGCAGTTGTTTTTTCATTTGCTAACATTCAAAAAGTGATTACAAGGGGTTGCGGTGCTTTAGGTGTTACCATTCAAAGTTTATATTTTTTACGGATATTATATTATACTATTGCTTTTAAAACTGTTATTATTCACATTTTTTCCAGACAAATTCACGGGATTCGCAAAGCTTTTTAAAAGCAGAGGGTGTATGCCCGGTAACTTTTTTAAACTGCAGGCACAGGTGCGAAACACTGCTGTAATTGAGCTGGTAGGCAATTTCCTTAATACTGAGTGCATCATATATCATCAGCTCCTTTGCCCGCTCAATCCTGTTACAGATGTAAAACCGCTCTATGGTGCTGCCCTCCATTTCAGAAAAAATATTAGCCAGGTAGGTATAGTCGTAGTCAAGGGTTTCACTCAGGTATACAGAGAATTTCAGCCCGCTGTCATCGGCTGCCGATTGAAATTTTTTAATGATGATTGTTTTTATTTGTTCTACAATAATCATTTTCTTGTTGGCCATTAATTCCAGTGAATAATGTTGTAAGCCCTCATTTACTTTATTCTTTTGTTCAGCTGAAATACTGTTTACTGTTTCAGCCCAGCCAAGTTCTATCCTGGCAACATCTATGGCAAGCGCTTCCAGCACAGCCCTTACGGCCATTTTGCAGCGGATACAAACCATATTTTTAATGTATAGAATCATTTAATGGCTTTCATTATAAAGGTCATTTAATAAAGCCGGTGGTATCACTGTCAGGTTCCGTGATACAGATGAATTTGGTCATGTTTGCAGGGCAGCTGGTTTTACATAAAAGTGGAAATCAGGG
>JANPGT010000663.1:0-5167 GCA_031424135.1 Chitinophagaceae bacterium | reverse complement strand
CTGTCCAGCAGGTTCTTCTGAAATTTGGAATTTTTCTGTGTAAGTATATAAGAAAACACATCGGCTACAATGGTGTTTTTTACATCGTTCCTGGTATCGGGTCCCATCCAGCCAATCTGCAATGCGGGTACCTGGGCATTGGGGCTGGTAACAGCAAAGCTGAGTGAATCAGCGGGGTTAAGCGGTGCAAATTCAGGGATGGGCCATTTCTGGAAGGGGTCAAAATCGCAGGGCTTCCAGTCGCCAAAGATGCTGTTTACCTGTTTCAGCACATCGTCGTTTTTTATATCGCCTGCTACTACCAGGATGGAGTTATTGGGGTAGTAATATTTGTCTTTAATTACGTTCATTTTTTCGGTGGTACAGGTAAGGATCACATTGTGATCACCTATCACGTTCTTCCGGGAAAAAAGACTGCCCCACATGGTATGGTTGAATTTGTCTATCAGTGGCCAGAAGGGACTGCTTTCGCCGCGCTGGAATTCGCCGTCTACTACCGGGTTTTCTTTTTTCATTTCGTCTGTAAGAAAAAGCGGGTAGCGGATGGCGCTGTTCAGGAAGCGCAATCCCTCATTGACTTCTTTGCTACCCAGCGTAAAGAAATAGTTTACGCGTTCGGTGCCGGTGGTACCGTTAAAAGAGATGCCCAGTTCCTGGATGCGCTCCAGGTATTTTTCCTGCGAAGGGATGTCTTTGTTGGCTTTAAAAAACATGTGCTCATACAGGTGAGAGAGACCGTTGTATTCGGGCGATTCTGTATATGACCCGTTGCGCACGGCAATTTCCACGGTTACCAGCGGAACGGAATTGTCTTCCACTACCAGTACTTCCAGGCCATTGGGCAGTTTTGACAAATGCATATTGGAAGGCCAGTTACCCTGGGCTTGCAGGGCGCCCGCAATGACCATGCAGGCGGTGAATAACAGGAGGCATTTTTTCATGAGCTGATGCGTTTTAGATAACGGTAATAAAATAATCGTGTAATAAATGAAAGGTGATGGATGAAGATATTTATTAAAATTAAAGTGGCATTCAATAAATTTTTAGACGGTTGGGCTAAGAGATGAAAGGAGAAGAGAAGGGTAACGGGGGAAGATTTCTGTAGTACCCATTTACCACTAGTTTCGGTGAATGCAGCGGTGCATTTACAGCATGGCTTTTACCATGTCTGCCACAATTTTGTCGATGGGCAGGGAGACCGTGGCTGCAGAAAAATCGGTCCAGTCTATAAACCGGAAGGTTTCTGTTTCCTGGGTTTGCTCATAGATTCTTTTTTCCCTTTCATCAAAGTCAAAAGGAATGCTGCGCAGCGGTGCGGTAATAGGCTCCAGCGCAGTGGCGAAATAGTAAATGGCAATAATCTGGTCTTCAGGCCGGAAGGCGCTCATCTGGTAAAAATCTGTAGTATAAATATGATCACCCACGGCTACAGGCAGTCCCATTTCCTCCATAAACTCGCGTTTCAGGCAATCGCGGGTGCCTTCTCCCAGTTCTAAACCGCCACCGGGGAATTTGGTATAATAATTACCACGTATATGCTCATCGCTTACCAGTACCTGTTGTTTGTCGTTCAGTAAAATACCGTAAACCCGTATTGTAAACATATTAAAACCATTTTTTCTTCATAAAATACCAGCTGATCACAATGGAGATGGCTACCGACAGTATCAGTGGAATATAAAAAGCGTGGGGCGAGGAAGAGTAGGGTATGGGTACGTTCATTCCATAAATACCGGTTACCAGTGCCGGTAAAGAGAGTATAATAGTAATAGAAGTAAGCCTTTTCAGTACACTGTTCATATTGTTGTTGATGATGCTGGCAAAAGCATCCAGTGTACTGCTCAGTATATTGGTATAGATATTCGCCATTTCAAGTCCCTGCGAAATGTCGACAATCATATCTTCCAGGAATTCTTTTTCTTCTTCATTCAGGCCCAGGAAGTTGGTGCGGGCTATTTTCATCAGCAGAATTTCATTGCTGCGCAGGGCCGTAACAAAATACACCAGGCTTTTCTGGATTTTCATCAGTTCCAGCAATTCTTCATTGCGGTTACTGGCATAGAGTTTTTGCTCCATGATATTGCGCCGCTGGTTGATTTCCTTGAGCGACTCCATATACGTCTGCGTAATTTTTTCAAAAATTTTCAGCACCATCATCTTACGGTTATCAGGATGGCGGTTCTGGAAAGTATTCAGGAATTTCTTGATGGCACCGTTTTCAAATGAGTTAACGGTTACTATCTGGTTATGCGTAAGAATGATACAGATGGGGATAGTAATGTAATAAGCATCACTTTCATTGAAAGAATTATTCTCTGTAGGCGTTTTAATAACAATGAGTTTAACATTGTCATCTTCTTCAAAACGGCTTCGTTCATCAATATCCAGCGAGTCTGCCAGAAAATCCAGCGGGATGTCCAATGCATCAGACAGGGCAGAAAACTCCTCCTGTTTCAGCGGGGGTAAAATATTTACCCAGGCACCGGTTTCGGGCTTGTCTATGGAAACGGTTTTATGGTCTATATTTTTAAAGTACTGGATCACGGCGGTAAATATAGGGTATGATGCGTAAAGTGAAACCCTATTTTTTACCGTTAACCGCATAAAGAAAAGCCGGCTTTATGGTGAAGGCCGGCTTTCTTTATAAAGTGTTGCCATTGTGGTTATGCTACTATTTTATGACAGATGCTGAAGGCAAATATAATTTCATCCAGTATATGTTTGGTATGCGCTGCGGTTACACATAGCCGCAGCCTGTCGCCTCCCGGGGGAATGGCGGGGAAAATAACCGGGTTGGCCAGTATACCCAGCTCGTACAGTTTGGCGGCCAGTGCCAGTGTTTTTTCTGTATGCCCGATGATTACGGGAATGATGGGCGATTTTGTTACCCCCGTGTTGTATCCCAGGCGGGTTAAATGTTTCTTGAGATAGGCGGTATTTTCAAATACTTTTTTTATTCTTTCCGGACCTTCTGTTTCCAGTACTTCCAGCGCAGCAAGTGCGGCACCGGCATTGGCGGGCGGCATAGCACCGGAGAACAGGAAAGGTGTGGCAGCGTGCTGTAAGAATATAACCGTCTGAAGAGAGCAGGCAATAAAACCACCACTGGCGGGAATGGCTTTTGACAGTGCGCTGGTGTAAATATCTATGTGATCCGGTGAAATGCCGAAATGCTCATCTACACCACGGCCGTTTTCACCCAGTACGCCAAAAGAATGACTTTCATCCAGTATCAGGTAGGCATTGTGCTTTTTCTTGAGCGCAACAATTGCCGGCAGGGGACAAAGATCGCCTTCCATTGAATAAATACCTTCTATAATGATGAATGTTTTTTTTGCGGCGCTGGGTTTTTCCAGCAGGGCTTCCAGGTGTTCCATATCATTGTGGCGGCATTTTTCAAAAGGCACCTGGGCCATAGAGAGTGCATCCATCAGGCTGCGGTGGATACTTTCGTCCACAATCACGCGATCGTTTTTTTGCAGGATGCCATTGATGACAGCAATGTTGGCCATATATCCTGAAGAGAAGGTAAGCGCGGCTTCTTTCCCTTTAAAAGAGGCTATTTTGGTTTCCAGCTGGCGGTGCAGTTGGTTGGTGCCGGCCAGCATTCTTGCCCCACCAGTACCGGTACCATATTTTTTGATAGCGTTGATGGAACCGTTTTCAATATGTGGATGACCCAGCAGTCCCAGGTAGTCATAAGAAGAAAGCATGTACATTTCCCGGTTATTGGAAAATACTTCGGGGCCCGACTTGCCCATGAGGGTCTGCTGGAATGAATATACTTCGTTGTTTACCATCTGGTGAATATCGCGTATCCACCTGGAGGCAGATCTTGATTTAATCATTGTTTCAACAGGCGGCGGTGCTTCCTTTGTAGCAAAATGGCCTTTAAAAGGATCCTGGGGTTTCGATTTTTCTTCCGTGACTGGCAGTTCCAGTTTTACAGGTACAGAGGTGTCCTGCAACAATTGATAATTGTTACTCATATGTGTGATTTTTGGTTAACAGGGTAAACAAATCTTCACATACGGTACAGATTGTACATCTTCAGGAGGGTAGTTGCGGATTGGGCAAAAAACTGCATGATGCGGTCATCGCATTTTTTAAATACAATCTTTTGAAAAAGGATATAAGAAAAGGCTTGAATGGCGAACCCGCAAAAGTTAGGAAGACGGACTGATTAAAATTTCATTAATGCAAACTAATTTCAGGATTTAGGTGATAACACCTATTGAAAAATTGAGGTGCTGATTATTTGGTTAGGGGTATGTGTGTTGCAGTTAGCAGTTGCTGCGTACTTTTATTCCGGCATGCTGCAGTGGGCTGCTGCGGAGACTGGTGCAGGGTGTCAGTACTGGCGTTTCCAGCAGCTGTTTTGTGTGGGTGGCGGGTGAAATGCGGGAGGTGCTATGCCAGTGTACTATAGCCGGTACCGGGTATACAGCGGATTTACGCTTATGCTTCTATGTCACCCTCATATACTTTTTCAGCAGGGCCGCAGAGGAATATATTGGCATAGTGGTCTTCATCAATGCGGTCGTACTCTACCGTTAGTTTGCCACCTTTCGTGAATACAGTAACGTCGTTGTAGCCGGTTTCGTTGTGGTAGCAGACAAGTGCTGCAGCGGTAACGCCGGTGCCGCAGCTGAATGTTTCATCTTCTACCCCCCGTTCATACGTGCGTACTATTATTTCGAAATCACTTTTTTGCTGGACAAAATTTACATTGATGCCTTTTTCGGTAAACTCATCGCTGTAACGGATGTCGCGGCCTTTTTTATACACATCGTAACTGCTTACATCGCTGATAATTTTTACATAGTGTGGTGAGCCGGTATCGAGAATAAAATCACCGCCATGTTCTTCCATGCTGCCGACATCTTTCATCTTTAAACTAACGGTGCCGTCTGAGTCAATTTCAGCCTCGTGGGGCCCGTCGGACGCAATAAAATGGTACATATTTTTAAAAATGCCCATATGGCTGGCAAACTTTACCAGGCAGCGGCCGCCATTGCCGCACATGCTTCCCAGGCCGCCATCGGCATTATAGTATATCATTTCAAAGTCGTAACCTGCCGTAAGGTTCAGCAGCATCAGTCCGTCTGACCCTGCGCCAAAGCGCCTGTCGCAGATATGTTTTACCTGTTGTTTGGTCAGCTGGCTG
>JANPGT010000662.1:0-13378 GCA_031424135.1 Chitinophagaceae bacterium | reverse complement strand
GGATTGTACGATCCGGAAAACCACTTTCCCCACTGTATTATTCAAAGCTGGGCCCTGCCCGGAAAGGATTTTGAGCTGAATGAAAACGGGCTGGTAGCGGGTATTTATACGGCTGCTAAAAAGAGCGTTGACGCATTTTCCCACCTGAAAAGCAATAATTACCTGCCTTATGCAATGGCTGCACTGCACGCAAAAAAACAGCAATGGAACGAGGCCTTCCTGCTGAATACTGCGGGACGGATCTGCGACGCTACTATCGCCAATATCTTTATTATTAAGAACGAAACCATTTATACCCCCTCTCTGCAGGAAGGTTGCGTAGAGGGCATTATGCGCAGGTTCTTACTGGAAAACCTGCCGCTGCACGGTTTTCGGGTACAAGAAGCCGGCATCACCCGGGAAGACCTGCTGGCGGCAGATGAGGTGTTTGTTTCCAATGCCATCCGGGGACTTCGTTGGGTTAAGGAATGTGGCCCCAGCACGTATACCAACCGCCTTACCACCCAAATTTTTGCCCGCCTTTTAAAAAAATAGCCGCCCGGCCCTCAACTTTAAAATGGCTTTACTGTTAGACACCCAAATCGCCCAAAATACTTACAGAAATGCAGACGGTCAATATTTGCTGGTTCAGAAGAGATCTCCGTTTAGACGATAATGCAGCCCTCTACCATGCGCTGAAAGACAACCAGCCGGTAGTACCTGTTTTTATTTTTGATAAGCACATACTGGATGAGCTGGAAGAAAAAACTGATCGAAGGGTGAAATTCATTCATGCGGCATTGGAAGAAATGCAGGAACAATTAACCGCCCTGGGGAGCAGCCTGGAAGTATACTATGGTTTCCCCGCCGATGTATATGCACAGTTGTTGAAGAAATACAAAATAGAAAAAGTTTTTACTAACGGCGACTATGAACCCTACGCACTGCAGCGCGATGCTGCTATCCAAAAATTGCTGGCTGCACAAGGTGCTTCTTTCCACAGCTTTAAAGACCAGGTTATCTTTGAAAAAGAGGAGGTGGTAAAAGATGATGGAAGGCCTTACACGGTATTTACACCATATAGCCGCCGCTGGAAAGCGGCCCTGACCGATTTTTACCTGAAGGCATACCCGGTAAAAAAATACATGGGTAATTTTTTAAAACAAAAGCCTGCGGCCATTCCATCGCTGAAAAGCATGGGCTTTGTGCCGGTAGAGAAAACCTTTCCTTCAAAACAACTCAATACAGAGCTGGTAAAAAAATACAGGGAGCAACGCGATTATCCGGCTGTACACGGTACTTCCAGGCTGGGTATACACCTGCGTTTTGGAACCATCAGCATCCGCAAACTGGCCGCCAAAGCAATGGGTTTGAATGAAATTTTTTTGAATGAACTTATCTGGCGCGATTTCTATCACATGATACTATGGCATTTCCAACAGGTGGGAAAAGGTAAGGCATTTAAACCTGAGTATGATTTAATTCAATGGCGCAATAATGAAAAGGAATTTGATTGCTGGTGCAGGGGTGTGACGGGCTACCCGATTGTTGATGCCGGTATGCGCGAGTTAAATGAAACAGGGTTTATGCACAACCGGGTAAGAATGATTACAGCCTCCTTCCTGGCCAAGCACCTGCTGATTGACTGGCGCTGGGGCGAAGCCTATTTTGCGCAGAAATTGTTGGACTACGATTTTGCGGCCAACAATGGCGGCTGGCAATGGGCTGCCGGCAGCGGTTGCGATGCCGCACCGTATTTCCGTATTTTTAGTCCTGCCCGCCAAACGGAAAATTTCGATAAGCAATTAAAATATATCCGTAAATGGGTGCCGGAACTGGATGAACTCACTTACCCTTTGCCCATAGTAGATCATGATTTTGCCCGTAAGCGCTGCCTGGAAACCTATAGCGCCGCATTGAAGAAGTAATACAGTTTATTCAACAAAAAGACCTGCTGCTGAAATTTGACCGGCGGCTGTATCGTTGACCTGCTGGTATACTTCCAGTAGTTTCTCTACCGCTTTTTTGCCGGCAGCACCTAAATCAATGCTGTAGTTGTTTACGTACAGATCAATGTGCTGCCGCATTACCTGCGCTGACATTTCCTGCGAATGCTGTTTTACATAATCAGTCAGTGCGGGGTAATGGCTGAATGCGTACTCCACGCTTTGCCGGATAAGCGAATCTACTTTCTTTTGCAGCGAAATATCAAAACTTCTTTTCATAACAATACCACCCAGCGGAATGGGGTACTGCGTTTGCTGCTCCCAGTAATTGCCCAGGTCTATAATTTTTGTAAGTCCTTTTTGATGGTAGGTAAACCTGTTTTCATGAATAATAACGCCCAGGTCAACCTGCCCGCTGAGTACAGCCTCTTCTATGGCGGAAAACACCATAAATTTTTTATGTTTAGCCTTTGGGTAAGCCAACGAAAACAGCATGTGCGCAGTTGTATTTTCTCCCGGTATGGCAATGGTTTTATCGTTGATGTTTTCGGAACTTGGTATAGCCTGCTTTGAAATCAACAGCGGTCCAACGCCTTTGCCCAGGGCACCACCTGCATCCAATACGCTGTACTGCTGCATTACCAGGGGTAAAACGCCGTAGCTGATTTTGCTGGCATCCAGTTTGCCTGCAATGGCCCAGTTGTTAAGCGTTTGTACGTCTTCCAGTACGGCTTCAAAAGAAAGGTCACCGGTATCAATTTTTTTATTGACCAGTGCATCAAAAATAAAAGTGTCGTTTGGGCAGGGTGAAAATCCTAAACTTAATTTCATAAATCCTTTATTAGTTCAATAAGTGCTGCATTCAGGTTCAAAATGGAAGCCCTCATATCCCAGTTCTTTTTGTTTCTTTCGCCAATATAATTAGACATGCTTCTCAGTTGCAGGAAAGGAACGCCTTCCATCAGGCAGGTATAATGCAGTGCAGCCCCTTCCATCGATTCAGTTACGGCATTGAAATTTTTCTCATAAAAAGCTATCTTCTGCCTGCTGGTGGTAATTTCATTGACAGATATCCCTTTTACTTTTCTCAGCGCTGTCTTTTTCAGCAGATCTGCGGCTGGATTTACCAGCCAGGTCTTTGTATAGGGAAATTGATTGGCGGGTACCAGTTTCAGATCAAACAAAGATTTCAGCTGCTGCAATTCAATGACGCTCTGGTCTGCTATGGTATCCTGTTTCACTATAACAACGCTGCCGAGCGGAATGTTTTTCTTAAAGCAGCCCGCTACGCCCGCCTGTATCACCAGCGCATATTTTTTAAACAGCAATTGCCGGGTAAGATGATAAGTAGTGGCTGTTAAACCAATTCCGGTAATTAATACATCGGGTAAATTGTTTTTCTTGCCTGCGGGTGCTGTTTTTAACCAGGCCAGCAAGGGTTCTATTTCTTTAATGGTAGCCGCTATCAGTAATGTATTCATGCATTTGCCCGTTTTGTACGCTGCAAATGTCGGGTATTGTTGCGAACCATGATTTGCCCTAAGAACCATGTATTTAGGGATATATTATCACCTTTGTGCCGCTTTGTAACTCCCTGTCCCTGTGGTTAACTTCCAAAATGCTAACTTTGCGAAAATTTTTACACGAGATGGTGTACCTCACAAGAGTGGAGCATTTTAACGCGGCGCACAAGTTATTTAACCCCGGCTGGACTGTGGCAGAGAATGAAGCTGTTTTTGGCAAATGCGCCAATGAAAACTGGCACGGACATAACTATGAATTATATGTAACCATCAAAGGCGAACCGGATGCGGATACCGGTTTTTTGTTTGATGTAAAAAAACTGAGTATTATCATTAAAGACCATGTACTGGAATTGCTGGACCACAAAAACCTTAACCTGGATGTTGCTTTTATGCAGGGCAAAATGTGTTCTACCGAAAACCTGGCCATTGGTATCTGGAACCAGCTGGCGCCTGAACTTCCGCGGTCAGTTACACTTCATTGCATTAAATTGTATGAGACAGATCGTATTTATGTTGAATATTTCGGGTGATGCCCATTTTTCATAAAAAACTGCCCTGATGTGAACCTTTCTGCTATTAGTATGTAATTTCAAGGGAGCGTAGAAAGCACAGCATTTGGTTTTAATGAAATAAAGTCTGTGCAGTGTTTTGGTTCCGGAGAGGTAATATTCTTATTAAAAAACAGTCATTTGAGCAGCATACTTCTGCCACGGGTCTGTTGGTATTATTCACAGTTTTTTTATTTATCAATCAGGTATGGGTAACAAAGTAGCCGTATACAGGAAAGAGCATTTTAATGCTGCGCACCGTCTGAACAATCCTGACTGGGATGCGGAGAAGAACAGGCTTGTTTTTGGCAAATGTAACCTGCCCAATTACCACGGCCACAACTACGACCTGGTGGTAAAACTAACCGGCGAACCAGATCCTGTTACAGGTTTTGTAATGGACTTGAAGTTGCTGAGCGACCTGGTACAGGAAAAAGTATTGCTGAAATTTGATCATAAAAACCTTAACCTGGATACAGAAGAATTTCGTGCATTGAATCCTACGGCAGAAAATATTGCTATTGTTATTTATAATTTGTTACGTCCGCATATTGGCGCCGCTGTTGATTTGCAGGTAAGGCTATATGAGACCGAGCGGAATTTTGTGGAATACCCGGCCTGAGAATAATAATAAACCCGTTTTTGAACCAACTCATCTTATCATTTAAAATAGTTCAGATGCCGTATAGAAAGACAGATCAGTATGATGAAAATGTGACCCAGCAGTTATTGGAAAACTACAAGAATGCCATCACATTACTGGGCGAGGATGCAGAAAGGGAAGGCTTACAGAAAACGCCGGAAAGAGTGGCCAAAGCCATGCAGTTTCTTACACAGGGTTACCAGATGGATGCCAGGGCCATCCTGGAGTCTGCCAAATTTCATGAAGATGTGAGCGAGATGGTGATTGTAAAAGATATTGAACTGTACAGCATGTGCGAGCACCATATGTTGCCATTTTACGGAAAAGCACATGTGGCATACATTCCAAATGGATATATTACCGGGCTCAGCAAAATTGCACGTGTGGTAGACGTATACTCCAGGCGACTGCAGGTGCAGGAAAGGCTTACCCACCAGATTATGGAAGTGATAAGGGAAACCCTAAACCCGCATGGTGTAGCTGTAGTAGTGGAAGCATCGCATTTGTGCATGATGATGCGGGGGGTGCAGAAACAAAATTCTGTAACTACTACCTCTGCGTTTTGCGGCGAGTTTCAGAAAAATGAAACCAGGAGCGAATTTATACGGCTGATAGGGTCGAAACTGCACTAACGGCAACGTGCTTTATACGGAAAAGGTTTATCTGAAAGTTTTATTTGCTTCAGATAAACCTTTTATATTTGGGCATCAATCTGATGATATGAAACATGCTTATGTATTTCCCGGCCAGGGCTCACAGTTTCCAGGAATGGGGAAGGAACATTATGACAACAACGCCTTCGCTAAAAAACTATTTGAGCAGGCCAATGAGCTGCTGAAGTTCAGGATTTCTGATATTATGTTTACAGGTACAGAAGAAGACCTGAAACAAACCGATGTGACACAACCTGCTGTTTTTTTACATTCTGTTATAGCCTATAAAAGCATTGATGCTGCCAAACCGGATATGGTAGCCGGTCATTCACTGGGAGAGTTTTCTGCACTTGTGGCCAACGGAACACTCAGTTTTGAAGACGGTCTTCAGCTGGTGAGTATACGCGCCAAAGCCATGCAGAAAGCATGCGAACTCACCCCCTCTACCATGGCAGCGGTACTGGCACTGCAGATGATAAAGTAGATGAAGTTTGTGCTGCTGTGCAGAAAGAAACAGGAGAAGTAGTGGTGCCTGCTAATTTTAATTGCCCAGGGCAGCTGGTTATCAGCGGTAGCCTGAAAGGTATAGAGATTGCCTGTGAGCGGATGAAAGCAGCCGGCGCTAAAAGAGCTTTGGTATTACCGGTAGGAGGCGCTTTTCATTCACCATTGATGGAGCCGGCCAAAGAAGAGCTGAAAGCGGCCATTGAAAAAACAACTTTTCACCAACCCACAGCACATGTATACCAGAACGTGGCCGCCAGGGCAGTGTTCGACAGGGAAGAAATTAAGCAAAACCTGATAGACCAGTTAACAGGCGCCGTACGCTGGACACAAAGTGTACAGGCGATGATTAAAGAAGGCGCTACCAGGTTCACGGAAGTGGGCCCCGGTAAAGTGTTGCAGGGCCTGGTATTGAAAATAGACAAGACCATGCAGGTCGATGGTATCAATTAGGAATGGCTATCGAATCCTGGTAGTTACCGCAAAGCATTCTCCTGCACTTTTTTAAGACGGTCCGGGCGCCGGGACCGGCCGGAGATGCGTGCCGTGCGAAGTCCATTACCAAACTATACATTCAGACTGCAGTTGATCCACTCCGGGTCAAGACTGGCATTGTAATATTTTTTGTAGAAATTGATGGCGGGTTCATTCCATTCAAGCACCTGCCATACCATTCCGCTGAATTTTTTTTCTTTTGTTTCTGCAATCAATGCGTCAAACAGTAATTTGCCGAGGCCCTTGCCACGCATTTTTTCTGTTATAATGATATCTTCCAGGTACATGCGTTGCCCTTTCCAGGTAGAATAACGAACATAATAAAGTGCAAAACCTTCTACTACACCTTCAACTTCGGCTACAAAAGCCCACCATACCGGGTTAGCCCCAAATCCACTTTCAGCAAAATGTTCCAGCGTTACGGTAACTTCCTGGGGTGCTTTTTCATACTGCGCCAATTCTTTAATCAGCTCTAACAATCTTGGGCAATCTTCTTTAACAGCTTTGCGAATAACGATGCTCATGGTCTTAATTAATTACTAATAATTATTATTAATCTCTTTTCCAGCCCGGTCCTTTGATAAACCTGCCGGGGGTAGCGCCGGTGTGCTCCCCGTTTTTCAATACCTGTACCCCGTTTACGAAAACAGCCAGCATGCCTTCTGCGTACTGGTGTGGCTGCTCAAAGCTGGCCTTGTCTTTTACTTTAAGCGGATCAAAAATAACGATGTCTGCAAAATAACCGGCCTTTAGTTCGCCCCGTTTTTTGATATGCAGTTTTTCAGCTGATAATTTGCTCAATTTCCGTATCGCATCGGCAAGGGTGATTATTTTTTCGTCTCTTGTGTACTTGCCCAGTACTCTTGCAAAATTTCCATATGCCCTTGGATGCGCGTTTGATTGAAGAAATACCCCTGCCGTGGTATAGGAGCCTTCATCAGATCCAAAGCTCATCCATGGAAGCGCGAGTTGTTTTTTTACATTCTCTTCGTTCATCAGGAAATAAATGGTGCTGATACGGCTGCTGTCCTGTACAATTAAATCAACCGCAGTTTCTTCCGGTGATTTGCCCCTAAGGGCGGCGATGGCTGCCAGTGATTTGCCGGTGTATTTTTTTAAACTGTCTTTATTAAAACCAACCAGCAATACCTTATCTGCTGAGCCGGCTGCATAGTAAAGGTTTTCCCATTTGTTGGAAGAGGTTTTCATGTCCCTGATAATCTGCGAACGCAAAGCAGGGTCCTGCAGGCGTTCACGCAGCTTGCCGAATCCTCCATCCTGCAAAGCCGGCGGCATAGAAGCAGTAAGACCGGTACCGCCTGCCAGGTAGGTATACATATTGGCGCCAATATCAATGCCTTCTTTGCGCGCCCTTTCAATCCGGCGAATAACACTGTCCATCTTATACCAGTTATCCTTACCCGCAGCTTTTAGATGATAGATCTCCCCGTGTACTTTTGCTTTTTGCGCAATGGTAACCAGTTCCTCAACAGCTTCCAGCAGTTGATTGCCTTCGCTGCGCATGTGCGAAATGTAGCTGCCGCCGTATTTACCTGCTTCTTCACTCATGGCTATCAACTCATCCGTTTTGGCAAAAAAAGCAGGAGGATAGATCAGTGAAGATCCTACGCCGAGAGCCCCTTCTTCCATGGCCTGTCTTACCAGCAGGCGCATACTGTCCAGCTGTCCCGCGTTTGGGGCTTTGTCATCTTCTCCAATTACATAATTACGGATGGTGGTAGCGCCAACATAAGAAGCAACATTACAGCTCACGCCTTTTGTTTCTAAAAAATGAAGGTATTCGCCAAGGCTGGTCCAGCTCACTTTATACTTAATATCGCCCTGCCCGTTTTGCAGCTGGTCTTTCATTTGGGGATTAAGCGGTCCCATACTTTCTCCTTCCCCAAAAACTTCCAGGGTGATGCCCTGGCGGATATCACTCTGCGAATGGCCATCTTTTATAAGAGTCTCATTAGCCCAGCTGAGCATATTAATAAAACCCGGGGCAACAGCCATTCCATGTGCATCCGTTTCATTTTTCGCTTTGGCAAGGGGCAGATCGCCAATAAAGGCAATGGTATCTGCATTGATGCCAATATCGGCTTTGTAGGGTTCGCCGCCATTACCGTCATATATTAATCCGTTGCGGATGATGGTATCATAAGAAGGTGATTGCTGACAGGAAGACAGCAAAATAGCAATCAGCGCAGATGTGCAGATTTTTCTCATACCCCTAATGTAGCGTAAATTTTTTGACTGTTGCTGCCAGCCGCCCAAGCTCATAGCTAACAGCTCAAAGCTTTCCTACTGCGCCAGCGAGATATTGATTTTTATACCACCCTTTGTATTGGTGATAGGGGCTGAAGTTGAAATTTTAGGTTCTGTCCTGCGTTGATCAAAGTACAGTATAATTTTTACACGGTTGTTGAGCACATAGTCGATGCTGGGAGAAATGGTGATTACTTTTTGTCCGGCCGTGGGCAACACCGTTACCTGGTCCAGACGGCTGTTGGAAGTAATATCATCGCGCAGGCTGAAGTCAAGTGTAAACGTAATATCGTTTTCCAGTTTCTTGGTGTCTTTCTTGCTGAATGGCAATTTAAACGGCAGAGGGAAACCTTTTTTTCTCCAGCGGCCGCCAAATGTAAACTCTGTAGAACGCGATTCACTCAACTGGAAATCTACCAGGCTCAATGCCAGCTGCCGCGATTTTTTATATTCGAAGCGGGCACCCAGCTGGTTGGTAAACTGCATGTCCAGGTCTATAAACGGTGCAAAAGATTCCTGGATAGAAATATTAGGCACCAGGAAATAAGGAATAAAGTTGCCGGTGAGTGTATCAATAAAACCCGGGTAGCTTTGTCTTAATGGATCCTGGTACAGCAGTGCAGAATTAAAACTGTTCATGCTCAGCGTGCTGTTATAGGCATGGCTTACCGTGAAATTGCTGAATATTTTTTCCATACCCGGAATCCTGGTGAGGCCGTTATAAGTAATCCGCCAGTTGGGCAATGGTTTAATACCACTGAATGGATTGGAACTGATTTTGGAATTCTCCTGTTTTACCAATGCCACTGTATTGGGGTCTTTGCCGGTATACGCCGCCAGGAAAGCAGGTATCAGTACATCCTGTGCGTATTTGGTATAGCCTTTATAATAGCCGTCCCCATTTGGTATGGGGTTGCCATTGCCATCTTTTGAATAAGGGTTCAATTTCGCCAGCCGCTGCGACAACACAGCCCGGTAGTCCTGGAATTTCAGGAAAGTGCTGGAAACTTCATTGGGACTTACTTTGGAAAACAGGGTCTTAAATGAAATATAGCTTACGCTGAAACTACCGGAGGAGTAGGGGCTCAGCCTGCTGAACCCGGAACTGCCGGTGGTGTCTTTGTACAATTCTGAATATGTTTTACCAAAGGTTTTGTCTACGTTCAGATCAATGGTAAGATCGCGCAGCGGAATCAGTTGCGCATTAATTTTCAGACTCTGGTTATAATCCTGGCGGTTCAGGTTATTCAGCAAAGGATTGTGCGTAAAGAAACCTTTGTTGGCAAATTTGTTGATATAATTGGTATCCGGCTGACGGCCCATTACAAAATCAAATCCAGGCGCCATGGTCTTCCAGTTCATACCCAGTATTTTGGTACTGTCTGTATAACCTGCCAGGCTGGTAGTACCGGTAGAATTGTAAGCGATGCTCATTCTTTTTACGGAGGTGAGCAGGCGCCCCAGCACTTTTACAGCAATATTCAATTCTGGCAGTGCATTGGGGTCTTTGATCTTCTTCTCCTTTATTTTTTTACCTTTTTTATTGGTAGAATCTGCGGCATTCTTAGCGGCAGGTACTGCAGGCACTGGAGCCGCTTTGGGGGCATCCCAATCAAGCGCTCTCAAGAAGCGGCTTTTCTGGTAGAGCCTGGTAAAGTCAAGCTCAGCCGTAGCATTTTTATCCTGCGAGTTGTTCAAGAAATTACCCAGGCTCTTGGCTACAGAATCCAGCGAAGAGGCCAGCCAGGCATATTTTGCCACATAACCTACGCGCATAGTTGTCCAGTCAAGCAAAGGCAGTTTATTGGTAGGCAGTACATAACTGAAAGTAGCCTGCTGCTGGTAAGAGACATTTCTACCGCCGTTAAAGAAATTGTTCCACATTCTTTTTTTCTCGTAGCTGCTGAGGCGGCCTGGCGCCTCATCTACGCGGGAGAAATTGGTGGCAGTAAAATCCAGGTTAAGTGATCTGGTAAAATCCCAGCGCAGGGTATAGTACCTGTCGAACGTAAAATACTTGTTATAGGTTTCGGGCAGTACGTTTTTAGGGCCACCCACATTGCGCGGTCTGAATGCACCGAACTGGCGTTTGGCATCGCCACGGAAAGTGAGTACTGATGGCATCGGACTAAAATTGAATTCTTTCAAAAATTTAAACCAGGGATTTTTTGAACGGATAAAATTTTTGAAAGGCTCTATGTATTTTGGGTTGGTGGTATAGTTATAACCCAGGCCACCATGGTGCACTATCACCTGATCGCTTTCTATGAGCGGATTGTGATGTTCCTGGCGGGTATAGGAATAACTCACATCAAGGTTTTCTACACTCCAGGGCTTTTGCTTTTTGCCGGTGGTATTGTTCTTTTTTACATTGGTAAAATTAATGGTACGGATGGTCGTCATGTCAACCGCATCACTTTTAATAGAATCTTTATTGGCGCCAGCGGATTTCAGTTTGTCTTTAAGTTTAATATCAAGGTCGTACGGATCAAATTCTGGTGTACTCAGCGTTTGTGAATAGCTGGCGTACATGGGTATGGAGATACCGGCTTTCTGTGGCAGGAATTTACCCAGCTCAAGATTGGTAGCCACGTCAAATTGCGATAAATTATCCTTTGCACGCTCGTTCACCCGCTGGTCAAGATTGCCAAAGCCCACGCCTTTGTAACTTCCTGAAAAAGTAAGCGTACCCAGATCTGCCAGTTTCATATCTACCCGGCCCAGGGCAGCCCAGCCGCCTTTTTCGTTCAGGTCAGACAGGCGCAGTTCATTGAACCATGCCTCAGTACAAATGGTCTCCTGGCCAATATTATGGATACCCAGGAACATGCCCCTTACTTCGCCCAGGTTGGGGTTACCCAATATGGCATATACTTTTCCATCTGCATCTTTCTCACGGTAATAGACATTGGGTTGTGAATTATTATTACGTTTGATTTTTAATTGTATCAAACGCTGAAGGCTAAGTGCCAGCTCATTCTCTGAGGGCCATATTTTGGCAGGGTCGCTGGTATTGTACGGCGTTTTAGTAAGCGGTATTTTAATCTCGTAGTAATTGCTCACAAAGTCGTTACCCAATCTTATAACAGCTTCCAGCGAGCCTGCCTGCAGCGGGTCAATGGCACCGCGGCCCTCTGCGTGTATAAACATAGAAAGCGTACCATACTGGCGCAGGTCCAGGTTGAATGTTTTGAATACACCTCTTGCATCATCTTTTTGCAGGTTACAAATCTGCAGGCTCATACTCTGTTCATTCTGGAACAGGTTTACATTGTTATTGCTGAGCAATTGCTGACGCTCAATACCAGGAGGGGTAACATAGGGTATAGGCGTACGTTTGCTGTTCTCTTCAATATTTACTGCCAGTACATTAAACTCTGTTCCTGAATTGGGCGGCACGGTGGCATAGTTGCCGGTGGTATCTACTTTGAAAGTAAAATTCCTCCACTGGTTGCGTACCAGTTCAAACTTGGCAAAGCGGCACACCAGTGAATCTTCAAAACCGGTTAAAAACATACGTATAAAACGGATGGATTTGAAATCGGGAATATTGCCGATTTTCTGGCCATCAGATACGGGTACACGGAACAGGTACCAGTTCTCTGGTTTGCCATTGGGTATATTGGGTGTAAAAGAACGTTTGTCGGTAATGTAATTCTGGCCCACGGTAAACTGACCGGGCACCAGGTTTATTTTATACTGAAAATATTCTTCCAGTTCATTAAGCGTATTGTCGCGGTTCAGATCTTCCTGGTCAGGATACAGGGTAAACGCTGTAGTGAGCGTAGAGTTGGCGTCTGCTATGGGAGAATTGCCCTGCGGGCTATTGATGTTTTTATAACGGGCAAGGATATTGGCCTGCGCCGCATCGTAGCTGGCATCGCGGTAATTCCTGAAATCATCGCTGGAGGGGTCTGCCAGGGCCTGCTGGTATACGGGTGAGCCTACACCAAAAATATTTCCAATTTGTGTGAGGTAGGCATTAAATTTTGCTTTTTCTGCATCATCACCCAGTCCATCCAGTCCTACATCCTGGAAAGGTCTGTCCAGGGGGTCGTTGCTGAATGCTGAAGTTACCTGTATGGGGTTGGCAGGTACATTGCCCCAAACAGAACTGTTGTCTACCGCTGCTTTGCCATCGGCGCCGGGCAAGCCGTTTTCAAACTGTCTTCTGCCATCGCGCAGCACATCTTCTGAGATATTGCCCAGGTTAATATAAAACTGGCCACCAGTGCTGGAAGGTTTCAGCAGGAAGGGATCCTGCATCCAGAACTCAATGTATTCTACGTTGCTGGTTTCAAAATCGGTCTGGTCAATGGCGCGCATGATACCGCCCCAGCGGCTTTTGGGATTCTGTAATTTGCCGTTGGCGCTGTTAACACTACCCGCCCTTGCATCAAAATTATAGGGGCCTCTCTCCTGCGGGTAGAAAGCCAGGTCAAAAGTCACCAACTGCGCCTGGCCGTAATCGATAGACTTGGTGGGGTAAATCTCTTGTTGATTAACAGCACGTATGCGCGGGTCGGTAAAATCCTGGTATCCTTTTACGGGGTTATTGGTGCCTTTGGCATCCTGTAAATTGGGTTCAATATTGTACCAGGCAAGTTTGGCGCGGTTATACCCGTACGCCAGGTCATTGCTAAGGCTGCCTTCCGTAAACAATCCATTGTTTTGCGGGGTGGATGCCAGTATCCAGCTAATGAGTGGAAAGCGCAGATCAATATTGCTGCGGGTGCCTTCAAAATCATCAATATAAATAGAACCGCTGGTACCCTTACCTATCTGCGGTGGGTGACCGGGTTTCAACACCGCAGCT
>JANPGT010000661.1:0-2933 GCA_031424135.1 Chitinophagaceae bacterium | reverse complement strand
ATATCTATCTGCGCATTTGAAAAATTGGTAGCCCCTCCTTCGTATTTCTTTTGCATGATGGTGGCAGGTTCATTGTCTTCATCGTGCCGCACCGCAAACATATGTCCCAGCTCATGTATCATTACCCCCCTGAACCTGTCGGCTGCCGATGCGTTTGCCGGTTTATTTTTCTCCAGTGCATCCAGCTTAATAATTCCCAGCTTATGACAGGTGCCCTTGGTATAATAATTACCGGGGAACCCAAATCCCAGCACAGATTGATCTGCCCAGCTGTCTTCTACGGATTTATTAAAATCTACCGGCCCGGTAATAAAAGGCACCAGGTTAGGATCCGGTTTTATAGTTCTCAGGTTGGATACAGCAGACAGGCTATGCAGGTTCATAATAGCCTTTATTTCTTCCAGCGAGGTTGAATTAGGCGACAATGGCGGCGAGTTGAACAGGTACACGGGAAAATCCATTCTTCCCAAGCCTGCTATTTCATTGGCATCCGGCGCAGCGGCCTTGTATACCGCAGTGAATGTGTACAATGAAAGATCTGCCGCCAGCGGTGCAGGCAATGCCGGCACCTGTTTCAACCCATCATAAAACTGCGCTACCTGCGTAAGTGCATTTTTCAAGTCCGTCCTGCCCGCCATCAGCCCTTTTGGATCATACAACTTAATAGTGACCTGCTTACCTGTTATTGCTGCCGGGCATGGTGGCCGGATGCTGCGGATCTTCTCCGAAAAGTTTACAATAACAGGTGAAGTAGTTTTACACATATAAATGCCTGTTAGCCATTTTCTGTATAGGTTACCCAACCTTAGACCGTTGTTGCCCGCATTACCAGCACGGACAACCGCTGTTAAGTAGCGATAGGCCCCTCCTTGTAATGACGGCTGATCCAATGCGCCCTGGTACCAGACATGCCCGTAAGCACATCATTAAAATTAGCACCGGCAAAATAGTGATTGCGCAATGCTTCCAGCACGCGGCCACATTGCACAATATTGCTTTTGGGAAAACGCACCAGGTTAAAGAGATCAATTTTTTTACTCTCGTCCAGCGCAGCCACTGCTTCGCGCAGCTGTTGATCTGCGGCTGCACGCGGACTGGCAGCATCGGGCAGTTCCGTCCAGGCCAACCCACTGGCTACCATGGCCAGTAATGCCAGCCTGATCCTGCAAACGCCCATACCCTCAGCGGCAAGTGTTACAAAATCACCTGCACCGCCATTGAGTGCTGCGGCCATTGCGTCCAGCTGCGCCTTTCTTGGTTGCGGTGGTTTTTGCAGCGTACCTTCAGACACCATACTAAATACAAAACGTTTGAAGCCATCGCCGGTCTCCGGTGTTTGCAAAGCCACCTGCTGGTAATAAGGATTGTGATCATTCACCAGTTCCCTGGCTACATCAAGATTGCCGATGCCCGGACCGGGCGCGTTGGCGGCTGCGGTGATAAGGGTTTCCAATTCTGTATTGCGCTGTACTATTTCCTGGTTCATGGTAATCACGGCCCGTTCTGTATTGCCGGCATCTTTAATGCTCACCTTCACCGTTAGTACACCGGTGGTAGCCGGTGTAAAAGAATACTCCCCCACGTTGGTGGTTTCATTGATGGGCAGGTTACCGCCCGGTGTAATCGTCCAGTCATACGAACTTGCTGTACCGGCCAAAGCGGCATCAGTAATAAACACTACATAGGTATTTGTCCTGTTCAGCACCAGCGGAGAGATGATATAGGAAATCAATACAGCTTTGCTGTCGGCCGATTGAGCAGCCTGGCCCAGGTCATTGGCGGTGTATCCATCAGGTAAGCGGCTTTCTGTTTTTCTGGCTGGCATAATCGCTTAAACTAAAAGATAAGAAGGTTGGTTTCAGATCTTTAAGGTAGCCCTAATCCATGTGGCAGCAATACCCTGTTTGTGGTATTTATGGGTGATAACCGTATACAGATCAGGTAATTGGGTAGAACGGAACGAAGGGTTGGCTGTAATTGCAGGCACCGGTTCAATGTGCTTACAGGCAGATACCCGGGCATCAAGAGCGGGACGCAAAAGCATTTTTTACAATGCGGCGTAATCAATTTCAAGGAAGTCCTGTACAAGGGGCTTCCAGTACTGCTCAATAAATTGTACATGATCAGGATGCACAGAATATGCATCGTACAGTTGCTGGCTGGCAAAATCCATGGAGATGCCATAATCAAAATTATTTTTTGCGCTGGTTTGCCGCAGCACTTTAAAATTTTGCACGCCGGGGATAGCAGCCAGTTGTTCTGCAGCTGCCAGGAAAGATTTTTCTTCTGCTGAGCCCTGTGGAAATTTCAATGTAAGAATAACGGAATGATGTAACATGGAATAGCGTTTACTGCAAAGGAAGTCAAAATTAAAAATTAAAAAGTCAAAAAAGGGCGCTACCATTCTGTGCGGATGAACATCTGCTGCGCGAAGACGACCATCATTTTCGGGAGGATGACGATCATTTCCGGGAGGACGACGATCATCTCGAGGAGGAAGTGAAAAAAAATAGGCTTTAGCCAACAAAAGAAAACACAAATGTTTAAAAATGAAGGCTTTAGTTTTCCGTTTCCACTTATGCGCCCGCCTTTTCTTTTACCAGCTTTAGAATAGCATCTACCGCCGTTTCTTCATCGCTGTAGAAAATCAACTGCTGCTGTGCAGAATAAAGAAACATGGAAGGGTATTTTTTTGGTTTGAACTTGCTAATAAATTCATTTTTTATATCCTGCAGAAAAAAAATATCCTTTTTATTCACTAAACTCTTTCCATAAGCATTTATAAATGACTTTATTTTTTCCGGCTCATCCAGACTTACCAGATAAAGCGCAATTTTTTTTAATCCGGAAACATGTTTACTGATGTATGATATAGCATGCCTGCAATGCTCACACTCACTATCAAAGAATACAAAGAAGAGTAAGAAGAGAGG
>JANPGT010000660.1:0-3525 GCA_031424135.1 Chitinophagaceae bacterium | reverse complement strand
CTGGTTACGCAGAAGAAAGGCGAAATGACCATTATGGAGAGCAAAGGTGAAATGCAGCACCTTGAATTTGAAATTCCTTCAAGAGGTTTGATTGGTTTGCGCAGCAATATGCTTACCAACACTGCCGGCGAAGCTGTAATGGCCCACCGCTTTTTAGAATACAGGCCCTGGAAAGGCCCCATACCCGGAAGAAACAATGGCGTACTGCTTTCTAAAAATACAGAACGCACCACTGGTTACTCTATTGACAAATTACAAGACAGGGGAACCTTCTTTGTAGACCCGGGTGAAGAAGTATACACCGGCCAGATTATTGCCGAGCACATTAAGCCAGGCGATTTGGTGGTAAATGCTACAGAGCCCAAAAAACTGACCAACCACCGCGCCAGTGGTAGTGATGATGCTTCACGCATAGCGCCCAAAACGCTGATGACGCTGGAAGAATGCATGGAGTATATTCAGCAGGACGAGTGTATTGAAGTAACACCTAAAAGCATCCGTATGCGTAAAGTGGTACTGGATGAAGATGAAAGAAAGAAACAAAGCAAAAGAATGGAAACTGCCTAGTTTTCTAATAATATTGCAAGAGCCGCTGAGTAAATCAGCGGCTTTTTTGTTTTGCAAAATGCAGCTGGTATAATAGGGAATGGCGAATTTATGGCTTCCTTTCCCATATGTACCACCGGCATCACACCAGCCTGGTTTACCTGCACACCGGCTGCCCCCTTGCGCTCACCGAAAGACGATCCCCCCCAATACATTTAACCTTTAAAAAAGTCAACTCACCGGAATTTTGAAGCAATTCACCATAATTCGCTTCTCCCCGCACGCAATGGGTATTACTTTTACCGCAGGATTTAAAACAAAAACATTCTACAACACCTAGATAAAATTAAAAAAATGAAAAGAACAATTTTTATGATGCTCGCAATGCCTGTTATGATAGTAAGCAGCGCGTTTGCAGGTACGGCTGATGGTATTAATGATAAAGCCGTTTCTTCTTTTAACCAGGAGTTTTCCCTTGCCAGCAACGCAAAATGGGAATCAAAAAACGCCCTTTCCAAAGTTACTTTTACCCTTAACAACCAGGTAATGTTTGCTTACTATGGCGGCAATGGCGAACTGATTGCTGTAACAAGAAACATCTCTTCTACACAACTGCCCTTAAACCTGCTTACCAGGTTAAAGAAAGATTACCAGACAAGCTGGATAACCGATCTGTTTGAAATATCCGATTCAGCTGACACTTCGTATTACATAACATTGGAAGATGGCGACTATACAACTGTCCTTAAGTCTGTTAATGGCAGCAACTGGGAAGTTTTTAAAAAAACAAAAAATTAAAAATATAATTGAGGCTTGATTAGACTTATGCCCCCGGAATGCCGGGGGCTTTTTTTGGCTTAAGGGTTTAAGAGAATAAGGAGATAAGGGGGGAAGTTGCGCGCCCGCCCGAATGACAAAGTCGGGCAGGCAGCGCTAACAGAGAAAAAGAGGAAACAGCGAACAGGTCTTTTCGGGGAATATCCCCGCTAACTCCTTTGCTCTGCTAGCCCTGTGCGAAAACAAGCCCTTGCCCTTCCCTCCTTATTCTCTTAGCCCCCCGAACAATCCCCTTTTATCTTTGTTCTCTTAGCAGTACTTTTGCACCAAATACAGGGTTCATGAAAAAAGGCTTCAGAATAGTATTGATAGTGTGGGTGATGGCTTTTGCAATGCCCCGTATGGCTGCGGCCCAATGCTCCATCTGCACCAAAACGGCCCAGCAAATGGGCGAACGCCCTGCCAAGGCGTTGAACGGTGGTATTCTCTACCTGGCAGCTATGCCTTTTATCATCTTCAGTTATATTGGCTACCGCTGGTGGAAGAGCAACCACGAAGCATAAAAGAATTTGCCGCCGGATTAATCAGTTTCTTCATTTCGTTCCTCATGGCAAGCTGTCATTTGTAGTATCTTGTTGTTACAAAATAACTGCTATGAAGTACAGTCTCTTTCTGCTTTTGCTGCTGTGTTCGTTTACGCATGCACAAACTAAATTGCCCACTATAGAAGAAAAAACGAATGGTTTAAAGAAATATGAAGGCTATCTCAACTTTTACTGGGATGAAAACGCAGGCAAAATCTGGTTGGAGATAGATAAGCTGGACAGCGAAATACTTTACCAGACCTCTCTTCCTGCCGGCCTGGGCTCTAATGATATTGGGCTGGACCGCGGCCTGCTGGGCAGTACCAGCGTTGTAAAATTTATAAAAACAGGCCGCAGGGTGTTGATGGTGCAGCCCAATTATGATTACCGTGCCGTTACAAAAGATGCTGCAGAACGCAGGGCAGTAGAACAATCTTTTGCGCAATCCGCTTTGTGGGGCTTCACCGTAGAAGCAGAAAGCAATGGGCGCGTGCTGACTGACGCGACTGATTTTATGCTGCGCGATGCCATGAAAGTGGCCAACCGTATTAAAGCCAGCCAGCAGGGCAGCTATACACTTGAAAAAAGCAGGAGCGCAGTGTACCTGCCCCGCACCAAAAATTTTCCACAAAACACGGAACTGGAAGCTACCGTTACGTTTGTAAACAACGACGGCATAGCAGGCGCTTATGTACAGTCTGTTACACCGGCTACAGAAGCTATAACGGTAAGAATACACCATTCATTTGTGCAGTTGCCCGATGGCGATTACCAGCCAAGGCTGTTTGATGCCCGCTCCAGTTTTATACCCATTAATTATTTTGACTACAGTACACCGGTAGCAGAACCTATTGAAAAATTCTATATCATACGCCATCGCCTGAAGAAGAAAAATCCAGGCGCAGCCATGAGTGAAGCAGTAAAACCCATTGTCTACTATCTTGATAACGGCACCCCGGAGCCCATCCGCAGTGCCCTGCTGGAAGGCGCTTCCTGGTGGAACCAGGCTTTTGAAGCAGCAGGCTACAAAAATGCCTTCCAGGTAAAACTGCTGCCAGACAGTGCAGACCCTATGGATATACGTTATAACCTGATTAACTGGGTACACCGTTCTACCCGGGGCTGGAGTTATGGGGCTGCCGTGGTGGATCCAAGAACAGGCGAAATTATCAAAGGGCAGGTCTCGCTGGGTTCGTTGCGGGTAAGGCAGGATTACCTGATTGCCCAGGGATTGCTGGCGCCTTTTGAAAACGGCGTGCCGGCAGACGATAAGATGCTGAAGATGGCCCTGGAAAGATTAAAACAGCTGTCCGCGCACGAAGTAGGCCATACCATCGGGCTGATGCACAATTACGCTTCCAGTGTAAATAACCGCGCCAGTGTAATGGACTATCCCCCACCGTTAGTAAGGGTAAATGCCAAAGGCGATATTGATTTGAAAGAGGCCTATGGTACGGGCATCGGCGACTGGGACAAAGTAGCCATTACCTGGGGCTATGGCGATTTTTCAAAAGAAAAAAATGAACCGGGCGCATTGAGTAAAGTACTGGCCGATGCTACGCTTAAAAAAGGGTTGCAGTTTATCAGTGACCGCGATGCCCGTGCCGCCGGCGGCCTG
>JANPGT010000659.1:0-3193 GCA_031424135.1 Chitinophagaceae bacterium | reverse complement strand
TACCCGCAACAACTTTTTCCCTGTACCGGTTATTTATGTTGATGGTGGCCTGTATATTAATTCAGACATGTGGAAGATACCGGTAGGCGCCCACATCATCAGCATCAATGGTAATTCTGCAGCGCATATTATGCAGCGCATCTATGATTACAATGTGCCCGACGGCAGAAATAAAAACTATAACCTGTCGCAGGCGGCGGCAGAGTTTGCCTACAATTATTTCCTGGCGTATGGTCCCTGTATCAGTTTCCGGGTAGAGTATGCCGCTGCGGGGTCTTCCATCAACGAAGTAGCCAGTATAGAAGCCGTAACGCTGGAGAAGCACCTGGCAGAGTACAATGTAAACAGCTACTATAATTATTCTTCAGAAGTGGGGTATGATTTTGAAATCATCGATTCCATACATACCGCCATATTAACGCTGCGATCTTTTTCTTATGGCACATCCGCCACGTTTACGGCCTATAAAAATTTCCTGATGAACTCGTTTACGCTGCTGAAAAGCGAGGGGGGCGTCAATAACCTGATCATTGACTGCCGCAATAATATCGGCGGCGATTATGAGAACATATTCCTGCTTTACCGTTTCCTGGCAAGAAAAGCCTTTAAAGAAGTGGATTCTGCCACCGTAAGGTTCGATAAAACCCCTTACATACGCTTCCTTGATCCGGATTTTGCGCTGAATGAACGCCCTTCGCTGGACTCGATGGTAAAGACAGAGTTTTGCCGCCTGCCCAACGGAGACAATGCCATGAAGGAAGAAGAGAACAACCTGCGCAGGCCCCATCCCATGGCTTTCGACGGCAATGTTTTTGTAATTACCAATAACAATGTGGTCTCTGCTGCTTCCAATTTTGTGGCCATGATAAAAGACAGTAAAAGAGGAGTAATAGTGGGAGAACAAACCGGCGGCGGTTATAACAGCCACAATGGTTTCACCAGGATGCTCTACAAAATGCCCAATACCGGCCTGCTGCTGGAGTTTTCCGCAGTAAAAGTGCAGCATTACCTGGAACATCCGCAATTAAACAAATATGGCATAGAGCCAGACTACCCTGTTAGCTACACGCTAAAAGATATTATTGACAACCAGGATCCCCAGTTGTCGTATATCATGAACAACCTCATTAAAAGCGACCAGTAATTTAATTTGAGTTTGCTTACCGCTTTCAATACTTTTGCGCATTCCTTTTCTCTCAATCAAATACAATTTCAGACCCTCTTATGAATCAACATCACTATGTGGCAATTATGGCGGGAGGTATTGGCAGCCGTTTCTGGCCAATGAGCCGTGCCGGTTTTCCCAAGCAGTTCCTGGATATCCTCAACACCGGTAAAACACTTATACAATCTACGTTTGACCGCTTTGCTGAGTTTATACCGGTAGAGAATATCTATGTGGTTACTTCACACGAATACATCTCCATTGTTGAACAGCAATTGCCAGGTATAAGAAAGGAAAACATCCTTGGTGAGCCTTCACGGAAGAATACGGCTCCCTGTATTGCCTATATATCACTTAAACTTCATTTGCTTGATCCGGAAGCTTCCCTGATAGTGGCGCCTTCTGATCACTCCATAGAAGATACCAAAGAATTTCAACGCGTGTGTAACCAGGCACTTGATTTTGTAAATCACCTGAATGCATTTATTACACTGGGCATTAAACCTACTTACCCCAATACGGGCTATGGTTATATCCAGTTTGAACCAATGGCAGTAAGCAAGGATGTGTACAAGGTGAAAACCTTTACAGAAAAGCCCAACCTTGATTTGGCGAAAACGTTTTTATCCAGCGGAGAATTTTTATGGAATGCCGGCATTTTTGTATGGCAGGTTAAAAACATTCTTACTGCTTTTGAAAAATACCTGCCGGAGATGTACGATGTGTTTATGGCAGAGAAGGATAAATTCAATACCCCGGCTGAGCAGTCGGCACTGAAAGAAATCTATCCGCTCTGTACCAATATTTCTATCGACGTGGGCATTATGGAAAAAGCCTCCAACGTTTACCTGATACCCGCCAGTTTTGGCTGGAGCGATTTGGGTACCTGGAACAGCGCCTATGAAAATATTGAGAAAGATTATTTTCACAATGCAGTGGGCGGCGATAATGTAATGGTCATTGATGCCGTAAAGTGTATGGTGCATGTGCCTAAAAACAAACTGGTGTTGCTGCAGGGACTGGAAGATTTTATTGTGGTAGATACCGATGATGTATTGCTGATCTGCAAAAAAGACAAGGAACAGCAGATAAAGGATTATGTAGCGGAGGTGAAGCGTAATAAAGGCGAAAAATATTTGTAGGGTTGAATGGAATCAGGAATTGGTAATGCAATGTCGTTTAGTTAAGGATTTTATGTTCCGGAGGAACATTTTGTGGGTAGAAACGATATTTGAATAGAAGAGCGTGCCGTAGGTACGCATTGTGCCAGAGACGATGCACAAAACGTTCCTCTGGAACGTAAAACATCCTTTTAATGTAAGCTACCCACAAATCACCCCGCTGGGGTGAGGCGCTGACCTTAACTAAACGACATTGAATTGGTAATGGGCCTTAGTATAGCGGCACGCATAATATTGGAAAGTTTTTTGTGTTGAAGGGCTAATTCCAAATTCCTCAAAAAATAGCGCGATGTTCAAAACACTGAGAACAGTCATTTATAAAGTAAGCGACCTGGCAGCTGCCAAAGCCTGGTACTGCAATATCACCGGCAAGCAACCCTATTTTGATCAGCCATTTTACGTGGGTTTTGATATCAATGGTTGCGAACTGGGGCTTGACCCGGATATGACAGCTGTTCAGACGGGCAACCAGGCAGTGTCTTACTGGGCGGTAGAAAGTGTAGATGAAGCGCTGCAAAGACTAACAGCGGCCAAGGCTGTTGTTGTTCAACCCAAAACAAATGTAGGCGGCACCATAGAGGTGGCTATTGTGCAGGATCCTTTTGGCAATACACTGGGTATCATAGAAGGCGCATAGTTATTATAACGAAAACACATTTTCAGCACCCATGTCCGCATGGGTTTTTTATTGCCTGCCTGTTCAGCGGCGAAAGACCAGGGCATCTTTCTGTAATCTTTCTTATTTTAGATACTGAATACCTTAGACTATGTTACAACTGCCGCTGCACAATATTTTATTCCTGGATATAGAAACGGTCTCGCAAAAAGCCGGGTTCAACCAGCTGCC
>JANPGT010000658.1:0-15737 GCA_031424135.1 Chitinophagaceae bacterium | reverse complement strand
AGCCTCAACCTGGCAAAAGGTGTCAACAGTGCCGGTATCAGTACTTCCGGACTTGCACAGGGATTGTACTTTGTAAACATTGCAGGTGGCGCCAAACCTATTACCATGAAACTGGTAGTTGACTAAATTAGAAATCTTATTGCAAAGCCGCTCCGGGTAGTTCCGGAGCGGCTTTTTTTATATACGTATCTTAATCATCAATTCTCTGTCATCCTGCAAGGATAATATGAGCCGGCAATAAAAAGAAGACCGATTATAAATAGCCCGCGGCAATACTATCTCCACGGGATACTTGCAGCATGACAGGTAAGGTCGTAATTATATTATTAGTTTGCTGACGCTGTACGAAGTCTCCGGCTTCGTATTTCGAAGACTGAATATCTCTTATAGAAGAGAACGGGATCTCCCGTTTTAAGTTGTTGGTGAGAACAGCAACAAGGGCAGCAAAACATCAACAGGAGCGGCTAACCGGCAAAGGCCCAATTCCCAATTCCTCATCCACCAATTCCCCATGCTACGCGCTATACTGCATCAAACTCCGGTTGCAGAAACTCTTTCTCACTCTTTGCAATTACAATGGTAGCCACCCCGTTGCCTATGATATTGGTGATGGCGCGGGCCTCACTCATAAACTTGTCCACCCCCAGTAGAAAAGCCAGGCCTTCTACCGGTATTTTATGAATGGCCGTAAGTGTAGACGCCAGCACAATAAACCCGCTGCCGGCCACGCCTGCAGCACCTTTGGAAGTAAGCATCAAAATACCAATGATGCTGAGTATCTCTCCCCAGCTTAAATGCACATCATACAACTGCGCTAAAAAAATGACTGCCATAGAAAGATAAATAGAAGTGCCATCCAGGTTAAAAGAATACCCGGTAGGAATGACCAGCCCTACCACCGATTTACTGCAACCCAGTTTCTCCAGCTTGTTCATAATGGAAGGCAGGGCACTTTCAGAAGATGAAGTACCCAGCACAATCAATAACTCTTCTTTAATATACTTTAAAAACTCCCAGATGCTCTCTTTGTAATAACGCATAATGGCGCCAAGAATGATGAAGACAAAAACGGCCATGGTACTGTACACTGTAAGCATCAGTTTACCCAGTGGCACCAGGGTATGTAAGCCAAACTTGCCAATGGTAAACGCCATGCCGCCAAAAGCCCCTACCGGCGCCAGGTACATTACATATTTTAAACCGGTGAACACTATTTTAGAAGCCCAGGAAAGCCGCGCAATAATTTTTTGATTGCTCTTATAAAAACTTAAAGCAATACCCGCAATAATAGCGGCAATCAATACCTGCAGCGTAAGATTAGACGACAAAAAGCTGGCCCAGTCTATCCCCTTGCCCGCCTTTGACGTGTATTTGGAGGCATCCTGGATAGACAAACCGCTTTTGTCAATCTTTCCCGGCTGAATAATATTAGACACCACAATACCAATCAGCAGGGCAATGGTAGTAACTATCTCAAAATAGATGAGCGCTTTCACTCCAATGCGGCCGGCTTTCTTCAGGCTGCCCATGCCACAAATGCCCAGCACAATGGTGAGAAAAATAATAGGACCAATGAAAATTTTTATCAGTTCAATAAACCATTTGCCCAGGTTTTCTATATTTTTTGAACTGGCAACAGCAGGATAAAAATGTCCCAGCAGTATACCGGCAATAATAGCTATCAACACCCAGAAGGTGAGGTTGGTAAAAATAGTTTGCGCAATTGTTTTTTTGCTGGTGCTGACTGGCTGGTACAATGTATCAGGATTTAAATGATTTCTTTCCGCTTACATACGGATTGCCTTTGATATAAAAACGATAGGGCAACAATGCATCTTCTGCCGCATAGTCTACCCCTATTCTTGGCGTAGTTACTATTTGCGACGGCTTCACTACCACGCCGTCATCGGCAATATAAATATCGCTTTCCAGTAAAGACTGGCCTGTGTGGATGGTAGCAATGCCCAGCGCCTTCGACACATTGCCCGGCCCGCGTCCTACGGTATTGTCCAGCTTGTCCTTCTTCATCCTGGCCAGCATGGTATCAATGCCTTCTACAGGTGTTATGGCCCTTATCAGTACCGCATGCGGGGTATCGCCCACACTGGTTACCACGTTAAACAGGTGATGAATACCATAACAGAGATACACATAGGCAATTCCACCGGTGGCGTACATGGTCTCTGTTCTTTTGGTGCGCCGGCCACCATAAGAATGGGAAGCTTTGTCAACCACCCCGTTGTACGCCTCAGTTTCCGCAATACGGCCTGCTGTAAACCGGCCCTCAAAATTGGTCACCAGCAGCTTGCCCAGCAGTTCCCTGGCAATACCAACAACATTACCGCGATGGTAAAACGCAGCAGTCAGTTTTTCCATAATAAAATATGCTCATCTGCCCTCAAAGTAATACATTTATAGCTCAATAATCCAACCTGTGCTAAAGGAAATTATTACTGCAATACAGTCTTATTACAGGGCGCACCAGTTCATCAGCACGCACCGCTTGTGGAAATGGATTCTTATACCCGGCATCATTTACATGCTGTTATTTACAACAGGCATGTATTTCTTCTGGACCTCTTCCGGATCGGCCATTACCCATATCAGCGAACTGATTGGCATTGAACGCTGGTTGCAGCGGCAACGCAGCGGCCTGCTGAGTTTTGTTTTTATGATGAGCCGCATCATGGTACAGTTGCTCCTGCTGTTCTTTTATTTTTCGCTGTTTAAATTCCTCTGGCTCATCATAGGCTCACCTGTATTTGCTTACCTGAGCGAAAAAACTGAAGCCCTGCTGGAAGGTAAAGAATACCCTTTCAGCTGGCCGCAGCTGCTGAAAGACATGCTGAGGGGCATCGGGCTGGCCCTTCGCAATGCGCTATGGCAAACCGTCTACACTGTCTCTATTTTACTTGTTTCGTTTATACCCGTAGTAGGCTGGATAACCCCCATGATATCTTTATTCGTAGAATGCTATTACTACGGTTTTTCCATGCTTGACTACAGCTGCGAGCGGCATAAATTATCACCTTCCCAGAGTGTAGCGTTTATCAGTAACCGCAAGGGCCTGGCCATTGGCAACGGACTGGTATTTTACCTCATGCATTTTCTACCCATTATTGGCTGGGTGCTGGCACCTGCCTATGCCGTAGTTGCGGCAACCATCAGTTTGTATTACCAGGAGAAAGAAGTATAACAGCCTTTAGCCGTTAGCTATTAGCTGTTAGCAATCCTGGCTGGCATTAATCTTTCAGTAAGTAATTAATTTTTACCGGCAATTCAGTGCTAATGGCTAAAAACTAATAGCTAACAGCTGCTTATATTTGCCTACCAAACAGCAAGAACTATGGCCAGTGCAGCAACCGGAAGCGTATGCCTGATTCCCTCTTTTATCGATGAAGAAAACCTAAAGCCCCTGCCTGCTTATATACTGGATGCCGTAAAAGATTGCCAGGTATTTTTTGTGGAGAATGAACGCAGTGCCAGGCGCTTCCTGAAACAGCTGTGGAAAGAGATGGTCATCGACAACTACGAATGGCATACCATTCACAAGGCAGAAGCCGAGGTAAGAGACAGCTTTAAAAAAGCCCTCCAGCGGGGTGTTACCATTGGTATTATCAGTGAAGCAGGTTGCCCCGGCGTGGCCGACCCCGGTCAGCTATTGGTAGAAACTGCGCATGCCATGGGCGCTGCAGTGAAACCGCTGGTGGGCCCCAGTTCAATTCTTCTGGCATTAATGGCCAGTGGCATGAACGGGCAACGTTTCCAGTTTGTAGGCTATATACCCATTGATGCAGCAGAAAGAAATAAAGTACTGAAAGAACTGGAAAACGAATCGGCCAAAAAACAATGCACCCAGATTTTTATTGAAACCCCTTACCGCAATAACCAGTTGCTGGAAACAATGTCAAAAATACTGCTGCCGGGTACCCGGCTCTGCATCGCCGCAGACATTACGGGCGCCAATGAATACATAAAAACAGCCACCATTGCCGGCTGGAAAAACAGATTGCCGGACATTCATAAACGTCCGGCAATCTTCCTGATGATGGCAGGTTAATACCGGATCATTATTTTATCAACTCATTGTTCAACGGCGCATTTTCCGCTTTTATAGACATTACACTGTCAACAATGTATTTACTCATTCCACGCCAGGGAATAGATCCCAGGTATTCTTTGTAATGCAGTTCCAGCGTTGCCCCGCTATGCGACATTAAAATATTGGCTACTTTTTCATCTACTACAGAAAACTCAAATTCATTGCTCTGGATGGCACCGGGCACTACAGATTTATAGCCTGTCTGTATAATCCTTCCTTCGTAGGTTTTAAAAACATAGCCTTTCTTTACAAAAAAATTCAGCTGGCCTGCCTTTGACCCTTCTCCAAAAACAAAAAAATAACGGAACAATAACCAAACTATCAATCCTATAATTAACAGACTTACGAAAATTCCTAAAAACTTCTTCATATAATATCGTTTTAATACTGATGGATGCCTCACCTGCAAGGTTGCAAGTACGGTAAAATTACAACCCGTATTTATCTATTAAATAAATCAGGGCCGTCATGTTCACCGCACCCAGTTCAAGTTCGCGCTTGTTTACGTTTTCAAACACATCGTTGCGTGCATGGTGCAAATCAAAATAACGGTTGCCATCAGGAAACAGTCCAGCCACCGGCGTTTTCAATACCTGGTGCAGGGGACCAATATCCGATCCACCGCCCCCCATGGTAAACTGGTAAACACCATAAGGTACAAACATGGGTAACCAGGTCTGTACTTTCGCCAATTGCGCCGCGCTCATAGAAAAGCCCATGCCCCTGGGCGTGAACCCACCCGCATCGCTTTCAAATGCAAAAAGATGATTCTCGCCACTGGCCTTGGCAGTTGCAGCATAGGTTTCGCCACCATTACCCCCATTTTCCTCGTCGGCAAACAACACAATACGGATGGTGCGTTTGGGATGGTAACCCAATACTTTAAACGCTCTTAATACTTCAATAGAATGAACACAGCCGGCGCCGTCATCCTGCGCACCTTCTGCCGGATCCCAGCTGTCGAGGTGACCACCAATAGTAATGACTTCATTGGGAAATTCCGTGCCGGTAATTTCACCAATTACATTATGACCGATGGTATCTGGCAATAAACGTGCATTGGATTTATAATACAGTTCAATACTTTTTCCGTCTTTCATGAGGGAACTTAATTTGTCTGCATCCTGCAGGCCCATGGCAGCACAGGGAATTTTTGCATAGCCGGAATCGTAGCGGGTGAGACCGGTATGCGGGTTATTGTCAGTAGAACCCGACATAGAACGTATTACCACGGCCAGTGCACCATACTTAGCGGCACGGCTGGGGCCTGAACGGCGGTAAGCACCAGACTCTCCGTAGGCCCTGAAAGGTTGCAGGTAGCGCTCGTTAAAAGGATAATTGAAAAATACAATCTTGCCCTTAATATTGTCTTTCTGCTTTTCCAGGTCGTCAAAATTATTACAGTACACCACACCCGCTTTTACACCCGCTTTACCGGTACCCATAGAATTGCCCAGGGCCAGTACGTCCAGCATTACCTTAACGGATTTGCCGGCTGCATCTTTGTAGGTATACCAGGCTTCGTCTTTTCCGCCCCTGTCCCAATGCGGTACTTTGCACTCCTGCAATGATACTTTATCGGCACCGGCTGCTTTTAAGGTTTGCAAACCCCATTGTTCCGCCTTAAACTTCTGCGGACTGCCCGACAAACGGCCGCCCACGGTCTTGCACAGCACCCGCAGGTTCTCGTAAATTTTACCGCTTACCAGGATTTCATCAGCCATTTTTGAAATAAAAAGCGAGTCGGCTGACTGCGCGTTTACCATACCCGTAAAGCCAAGAAACAGACAAAAAGCCAGGCATTTCCTCATGTTTTGAAATTTTGCTAAAGATAAGCCAAACAATCATTCGGTATTGGGGTTATGTAGGGGCCATCCGGAGACCGTAAATTCATTTACCTTCGGACCCATTTTCAATACCGGGCATTACCGAAGCCGCCATTTTCATGGCCTGTATTACTGCAGGCCTGCAGGGAAATAGAAAGCGGATATTGGTGCATGCTTTGATAACAACTAATATTTTCACAATGCGTATAGGAATTGTTTGCTATCCCACATTTGGTGGTAGTGGTGTACTGGCCACAGAATTGGGTAAGGCATTGGCCGATAAAAATCACCAGGTGCATTTTATTACTTACCAGCAGCCTGTGCGGCTGAGTGAATTCAATGCCAATATTTTTTACCATGAGGTGCGGGTGCCTACTTATCCGCTGTTCGACTACCCACCGTATGAAACAGCGCTGGCCAGCACCATGGTAGACGTAATTGCCAATAACAACCTGGACCTGCTGCATGTGCATTATGCCATCCCCCACGCTTCTGCGGCCTATATGGCCAAACAGATTTTATTGAAACAGGGTAAAAATATCCCTGTGATCACCACCCTGCACGGTACAGATATTACCCTGGTGGGTAAAGACAAAACTTATGCGCCGGTGGTTACTTTTTCCATCAATGAAAGCGATGCCATTACCGCGGTATCCCACAACCTGCGCGATGAGACCTACCGCTTTTTTAAAATAGAAAAAGAAATCGAAGTCATTCACAATTTTGTAGATGTACACCGGTTCAATAAAAAACCTATTGACGCTTTCAGGCGGGTGATTGCACCTGCAGGTGAAAGAATTTTACTGCATGCCTCCAATTTCAGGAAAGTAAAACGCGTGCAGGATGTGGTGAAAATTTTTGCCAAAGTAAACGCCGAGATACCCAGCAAATTATTGTTTGTGGGCGATGGGCCGGAAAGACCGGTAGCAGAGAACCTCAGCCGCGAGCTGGGCGTTTTTGGTGATATCCGTTTTGTTGGCAAGCAGGAACAAATGGAAGAGATACTGGCCGTGGGCGATTTATTCCTGCTTACTTCAGATTACGAAAGCTTTGGACTTGCAGCCCTGGAAGCCATGGCAGCAGGTGTGCCGGTTATCAGCACCAATGCAGGTGGTTTGCCAGAAATTAATGTGAATGGTGTGACTGGCTTCCTGGACGATGTAGGCGATGTTGATGCCATGGCGGCGCACGCATTGCATATTTTAAGGGAAGATGCCACGCTGAAAAAGTTTAAGCACGACGCCTTCAAACATGCCAAGACTTTTGATATTCATAATATCATTCCCAAGTACGAGCAGTTGTACAACAGGTTTTGTAAATGTATCTGAAGAAGTTGTGAGCTACCAGCTATGAGCTGTGAGCAAAATGCAGCTGGTGTTGGTTAATAGTTAGGTAAAAAGAGCTCAGCGCTCAAGGCTATCAGCTCAAAGCTGCCCTCTACCGCAGCCATTTTTCCGGGTCAAAATTCCTATTCAAATCATTGGAGATACCCAATTCCAGCTCACCCAGGTTGTCTTCTTTTTCAGCTACCTTACCCAGCACCTGGCCTATTTTAACCTGTTGCCCCTTGGTAACATTTACAGAAGAAAGATTGCTGTAGCTGGTGAAGTATTTTCCGTGTCTCACTATTACAGCCTGTACATCGCCAATATAGGTAACCAATACCACTTCTCCGTCAAAAATTACTTTAACTGACTTGCCTGCTTCTGTTTCGAAGGTCAGGAATTTATTGTCAGTATGCAAGGATGTACCTGGAATAGTAGAAGGTCCAAAACGCATGGAGATTTTTCCGGACTCAATTGGCCATGGTAAGCTACCCCTGTTTTTTTCGAAATTATCAGAGAGTTTTTTTGCTGCAGGGTCGGCGTCAAAAGATGATACATTTTCCAGTTTCCTTGGTGTGGCCGTAGTGGTAGTGGCAGCCGCATTATTATTTTTTGCGGTTGTAGTGGTATTGGCTGCATTATTTTTTGCAGCTATTTCAGCATTCTTCTTAGCCTCAGCAATAATTTTTGCTTTTTCCCTGTTAATTGCCGCTGTAATAGCTGAAGATATTCTCAAATCCTGCTTCTTCTTGTCTGCAAATTCTTTCATCAGCTCCTTTTCCCTGGATTTCAGTTTGCTCACCACTTCATCCTTTTCTCTTTTTTCGTCCTCCAGTTTTTCTTTGGCCTTGTCTTCTTCTTTCAGCACCAGGCTTTTTTGTACACGGCTCTGGTTCAGGCTGCTGATTTTTCCCTGAATCTGATCCTGTGTGCGTACAATATTATTGGCCTGCTCCTCGCGGTAAGCGCGGTAAGATTTAAGGTAAGAAACCCTTTTAAGGGCATCATTAAAGCTGCTGGCAGAGAAGATGAAATTCAGGAAATCGTAATTGCTGCGGTTTTTATAAGAATACACCACGCTTTTGCCATACTGCAGTTTCAGCGTGTCCAGTTCTTTTTTCAGTTTGGTGAGATCCCTCCAGCCCTGGTTAATATCGCCTTCTATCAGGTTCATCTGCTGGCTGATTACATTGATCTCCCTTTCCCTTAACTGCAATTTTTTCTGCACTGCGTTTAACTGCGCCAGCGATGTCTTTTTGTTACGCTTGGTTTCATCCAGCGAACGCTTTACATCGTCTATTTCTTTTTGAATGGCCGCGCGTTGCTTTTCCAGCTCTGCTTTACCGGGTTGCTGGCAAAAGGCCACAAGGCTTATCAGTAAAAACAGGGCGGACAGGCAGGTTTTTTGCATACGCGGTTTTACTTGGGTAATTAAAAAAGGGCGGACAGTCCAGCTAGAACGATCCCTTCAAAAATAAAGTATACAACGCTTATTTGGGCTTAAAATTTTTTGGTATGCTGAAAGGATAGCTTAAGATTTCGTTAAAGCCGTATTGTTTAAAGTTCATGTCTACATCCAGCTTGCCTTTTTCTGATACAGAGACCCTGCGTTCTGTGGCAAATTTTACCCCATTTGTGGTCTCATAGCCTGAATAGGTCAAATCCGCGGTACGGTTGCGCAACGGATCCGCATCGTCCAGCTTGCTGTGCAGCAGCAGGTAGTCGCCACTGGTAATAGACAGCAGGTGTTTAAACAAAGAACCCACATTCATCAAGGTTATAGATTGGTCATTCTTCTTGTAAGAAACCACGTTACTGTCCAGGTAGATGGGATTGCCCAGTAAAAAATCCTGCAGGGTATAAAAATCAAAGGGAAGATCTACCAGTTCTTTCAGGTAGCTAACAGAACGCAGCTGCACAATTTTATCTTTCTTGTTCAGCACTTTAACACTGTCGGGCGTTATGAGCACCCGCAGGGCTTCGTAGCTGAAGATGGTAGCATTTACGGAGACCCATATCAGGCTGTCTTTCTGCATGCGTATAAACACCGTTAGTTCCGGCTGCTCACCTTCTTTATCGCGGTAGTTTACTTTCATCTTGGCAGAGAAAGTTTTGAATGTAACAATGCGGTTACTGTTGAGCTTCAGCATTAAATCATGTATCACGGCCACAGAATCTGCATGCGCATTGTCAACAATGATCATCTGGGTGGTATCCGTTTTTGTTTTGGTGATGGCCGTTTGTATTTTCTTGGCAGATTTACAGCTGGCCAGCGTAACCACTATCATTAAAATCGCGACAACGAAATTTCTCATTTTACCTTTTTAATTTTTACTTGCCGGTATGCCCAAAACCGCCCTGGTTGCGCACCGTTTCACTGATTACTGATACCAATTCCCAGCCAATCTGCTGCACCGGGGCAATAATCATTTGTGCGATGCGATCGCCTGGCTGAATAGTATGCGGATCTTTTGAAAGATTTACCAGTATCACTTTTATCTCGCCCCTGTAATCGGCATCAATGGTACCGGGTGAATTAAGGCAGGTGAGCCCGTGTTTGGCCGCCAGCCCGCTGCGGGGTCTTACCTGGGCTTCATAGCCGTCCGGCAGTTCCATAAATAAACCAGTAGGTATCATTTGCCTTTCCAGCGACTGCAAAGTAACAGGCGCTGCTATATGCGCCATTAAATCCATACCTGCCGAACCAGGCGTAGCATAAGAGGGCAGGGGATTGGCAGATTGGTTGATGATTTTTACGGTAATGTTTGGCATGGCTGCAAAGTAAAATTAAAAATGTGGTAATGTGCAAGTGCGGCAAATGCCATTTTCATATTTACCACCTTTACACATTTTCACATTTTCCTGAGTAAAACGTTGGCATAGGCCACCAGTCCTTCTTCCCTGCCGGCAAAACCCATCTTCTCAGTGGTAGTAGCTTTCACAGATACATCGTCTGTGGTCAATTCAAGAATGGCGGCAATCCGGGTGCTCATCTCCATGGAATACATCTTTATCTTAGGCTCTTCCAGGCAGATACTGCTGTCTACATTCACTACCGTATAGCCCTTTTGCTTTATCAGCGCATAACAATGCTGCAACAGAATTTTACTGTCTATGTTTTTATACGCAGGGTCTGTATTAGGGAAATGCATGCCGATATCGCCCAGGGCCAATGCCCCCAGCAGCGCATCGCAGATGGCATGCAACAGTACATCAGCATCGCTATGCCCCAGCGATCCCTTGTGGTGCGGAATCTGCACACCGCCAATCCATAGTTCGCGGCCTTCTGCCAACTGGTGAAAATCTATACCGAACCCGATTCTGTATGACATGATATAAGTTAAAATTCAAAAGTGGAAAATCAAAACCGCAGTCTTTGCGGAAACAATTTTTGTAAAGAAGCAAAGGAAATGAAAAAGAGGGAAAGAACGCCTTCACCTCTTATAAACTTTGCGGTATTCCGCCCCTGTTGCTGCCTGCCCGCCGGCAGGCAGGTTTTCGCTACCGGTGTTCGGGTAATGTTTCTTCGGTCGGGGATCGCTGTTTCACATACCAGGGAAAATCACTGGTCGTAATACCGGTTTTTTAGTTCTGCCCAAAGATGTCATGAGCATTTGTTGTGGCATAAAGACTTGCGAAAAAAATGGTTTCGCCCAAAAAAATTCTTTTTCACTTATACCCGGATTTGTTGGTCAGTGTATCTTTTATTTTTCACTTTTAAAAAGATTTCCTGGTCGTTGTATCTTTTGTTTTTCACTTTAAAACAAATTAGTTGACCATTGTACCTTTTATTTTTCCCTTCTAACCAGATTTGTTGGTCATTGTATCTTTTGTTTTTCACTTTAAAACAGATTTGTTGACCATTGCATCTGTTGTTTTTCACTTTAAAAAAGATTTGTTGGCCATCGTATCAGTTTTTTGTCACTGCAGCCGGGAAGTGTTATGGAAGTATGGTATATAAGGCAGGTTGTGGGGCAGGTGAGTCTGTTCAGTAAACTGTGCAAAAAGGGCGACCCTCCTTCTCAGCTGGGTCACCCTTTCGTAAAACACAGTGGCCGGTAGCGACACCGGACCATAGGAACAAAAAAACGCCCCGGAAAACGGGGCGCTTCAATATTATGTTGGGTAGTTGGAAAATTATTTTTCCGCCCTTGTTGGTGTACTGAGTTTGCCGAAGTATTCACCAACAAGCATTATTTATTTGTTACCGCCGTTTGTCTCACTGTCCAGGTCGAAGGTAAGGCCAAAACGCAGTGTGCTTGACAAAGGATTCTGGTTGATACCGCTGCCTGAAGGAATGATATAAGAAACGTTCAAACCAAACACATTGTATTTAAGACCGGCACCCAGTGTAAAATATTTACGGTTGCCTTTTAATTTGTCTTCGTAGAAATAACCACCACGCAGTGAAAACTGGTCCTGGTAGGTGTATTCCATGCCACCAGAAATCTGGAATTCCTTTAATGTTTCAGAGAAACCGCCGGGCGCACTGAATGAACTGAACCAGCCATTGATAGAGCTCTTGCTCCTGTAGCTTGCCTGCGAAGCTGAATCGGTGGAATAAACACCGGTGTATACAGGTGGTGTAGGCACCAGCAATTTATTAATATCCAATGCCAGTGTTAACTTACTGGTTTCATCAAATACCCAGGTATGTGCAGCACCTAAGCCAAGGTTGGCAGGTATAAAATCTTTCTGGTTAGCATCGTTGGTGTAGCCAATCTTAGAACCCAGGTTAGACAGGGTAAGACCAAAGTTCCAGCCTTCGCCAGTTGAATTAAGCCCCTGGTAGTACAATGAAAGATCACCTGCAATGGCATTACCCGCTTTGTAAGTTGTACCGCCGCTTGTTTGTCCGGAAGCAAGGTTAGAATTAATATAGCGCAATGCTACACCCAGGCCCAACTTATCAGACAGTTTGCGTGAATAACCCGCATCGAAGCTGAATTCTCTTGGACGGAACTGGCCCAAATCCTGTCCTGAATTATCTGTAAACTGGATATTACCCAGGCTGAAGTAACGCATAGAAGCAGTAATGGCTTCGTTATCGCTTAACTTATAGTAACCAGACAAAGTAGCCAGGTAAACATCGTTTAATTGTAATCTTCTTAACCAGGGGGTATAAGTGAGGCCGATACCGCCTTTGCTTTCATTGAAGGGCGTTTTTGCCAAATTCCAGAAAGGAGCATTTACATCGGGTGAAGTGGCGATACCAACTTCGCCCATACCACCCGCACGTGCATCCGGAGAAATACGTAGAAAGGGAACCGCTGTAGTAACCACATTTATCTTGCCATCAGTCTGCGCCTTTAATGCAGTAGAACCAGAAACAAGTAACAATAACGCAATTAGTTTAAAGGTCTTATTGCTTTTCATCTAAAATAAATTTATGTACAGTTTTCTTCTATAGCGTTTTGTTTTGATATAAGCGGCTAAATTACAGATATTTAACCAAAGACGGGTTTAAAGCACCATCAGTTTTTCCATTTTAATGGCCGATTTCCCGTCGGCCGACTCCACCCGCAACTGGTAGAGATAGACACCGCGGGCCAGTTTATCGCCATAATCATCTGTTACATTCCACTCAATATCACTTGAACGGCTGCCGGGGGTATTTATTGTTTGCCGAATCGTTTTCACCAACTTGCCCGAAATGGTAAAAATCCGGATACTTACCCGCAGGTCTTCATTGGGCCGGTTATGCTCAAACCAAAACGTGGTATGCGTGGTAAAAGGGTTGGGATAATTCAGCACATGGGTAAGGCTGAGGTTCTCCCTTTTCAACACCCTGAAATCTATCACCGCTTCACCACTATTATTGGCCACATCCCATGCTTTAATTACCATGGTATGATTGCCTTCTTCCAGGCCGGGCAACTGAAAATGAACTACGCCTTTCTGGTAACTGTCCAGATCACTTTCAAAGAAAGCATTCAGCGTATAAGTCTTCTTGCTGTCGCCGTCAAGAATGGCGGTTATATCATGACCGATACCCGAGCCTACAATATTGATGCCGGAAGAGTCACTGAGCTTACAAATCAGCACAGGCGTCGCGTTAACAATGCTGCCACTGATAAATCTTTCATCGTTCAGGTAAGCTTTGACTACGGGCCCTGTATTATCGCTGCTTACCCCCTGCGATCCACCTACTAAAAACCCGTTAAAATTGCCGTTGCCATCCAGCTGGCCATTGTCTGCGTAGTAACTGATTTTTCCATTGCCCAGCTGGTAATTAATGTCTTTGGGAACAATAAAACTAAAGTCAAATTTTCCGTTCACTACTTTCACCTTTCCTTTAAACAGCTGGTTGCGCTGCACCTGGAAGCTTTGGGCATAACTGTCTGCATCATTAGCCCTGGTGGACAGGCTTTGCGCTTTATCAAACACAGTAGCATATACGGTGCCGTTGAAATTGGCAAGTGCATTGCCCGTGGCATCGGTAACAGCTCCCCCTATATTATATTTCTCCAGCGCCTTCAGGGTATCTGGCTGGCTGCCGGGTGCAGTTCCGTTTATGGTAGTGGTTTGTATCCTGTATTTGGGAAAAGCAAGTGTCAGCGCGGGATCACCCAGGAGGGTAAATTTCCGGTTGTTTACAATATCTGACTGCGTTTGATAGGTAAAATTTTTAGCCCGTTTTACTGCTTCGCCCAGGCTGGGGTAAACGCCATCAGCACCGGGTTGTAAGGCCGTTTGCAGGTAGTTGCGGTTCATGATGCGGTTACTGAAAGCAAATACCAGCCGGGTGGTGGTCATCAACGCAATGGCGCCCGTTTTTTCGCGCAGCAAAATATTTTCTCCCAGCGAATTAATCACCGGGTTATCATAGGGCGCAAAATCGCAGGTAGCAGTAATAAACAAAGGCAGGCGGTAACCATTGTTCCAGCTGTCTGCAATGGTTTTTTCCAGCACCACTTCTTCGGCCAGGCGGGTATAGCTGCCATGGCCGTTGTAGTTCCAGATAAGCGTTCCATTCTGCACCTGGTTATTAATGGCCAGGTTTACTTCGGGGTAGCGGCTGCCGGCAGGCGTACTGGTTTGGGTATAGGCATCCAGGTAAATTTTATTTTGCAGGAACAAGGGACTGGTGCCGGCTGCTGCGGTGGTAATGGATTCCGCATCATTCAGGTGCAGGTTCTGGTCCTGGTCGTCTGCTATAAAAGTCTGCTCATTGCGCCAGGGCCCCAGGCTTTTGGCATCAGTATAGGCAAACAGTTTGTCTACCCATGCTTTTGCCTGTTCTGGGGTTTGGGCAGGAATTCTGCCGATGCCAATATCCAGCAGGTTGGTAATAGTGGTGGCGTTAATGTCTTCGTTATCATCCAGGAAGCCAAAAAAATCGTCGGAGGTATAGGTAGAAAGGGGGTCAAGTGAAAGATTGTTTTCGTAAGCAGGTACCAGGTTACTGTTATTTTTTATGCGGTTTTTGTAGTCAAAAGACGCATCACCCAGCAGCAACAGGTATTTGGGCCGGCGGGTAGTATCAGTACCGGCTTTATCGTAAAACATTTTTACAAAATCGCGGAGGGCGCTGGGGTCTGCCATACCCGAGGAAAATTCGTTAAACACCTGTTCTGTGGTAACCGCTACACTGGTTAAATTATCTTTTTGCTGGTGAAAAAGGGCAATGCGCTGTGCCTGTGCCAACAGGGTGGGATAAGCTACAATCAGCAAATCTGCCGGCTGGCTATTGTGCAGGTTTTGGTTACTGGTTTTGCCCAGTGCTTCCGGCAGCAAAAAAGTGTTGGAAAAAGCACAGTATTCATGAAGCGCGGAAGCGTTATTTACAAAAGAAGCTTCGGCACCATTTACTACCATGGTCATATTCTGCGGGTCGGCCGGGTTGGTAACATCCCAAACCTGGGCGGTAGCGGCATTTTGCAGCGTAAACCGGGCTACAGATCCGGCGCCCACGCTTAGCCAGTCCCGGAACTGCAGCTGTGTGTTATTGTTAAATACCAGGTTGCTGCGGCAAAAGACTTCGAACCAATCTACCCAGCCCTGTGCGCTGCTGCTGCCAGGCGTAAAATTGTAAGTGATAGAAAGGGAGCTGGAAGGTGTGAAAGCAGCGCTTACCTGCGAAGCTTTTGCAAACAGGTCAAGGCTGGTATTACCCACCGCTGCAATATCCTGCTGCAGCACCGGCTGGCCATTTACCGCAGGGGTAAAGCGGCTGCTGCCGCCCAGCGAACGCGCCACGCAGGCTGAAACCAATGTAGCAGGCTGACTGGTATTAATATTGGCAAGCGGCACTGGAAAAACCTGGCTGCTGTTTCGGCCGGGCAGAGTGGAAAACTCTTCACCATACCAGTCTTTGCTGCTGCTGAGGAAGTTTACGGAATCCAGCTCATGAAAATACCGGTCCGAAAAAGCAGTGACGGCGGTAGTAGCTGCAGGCGTAAGTGTTTGATTTTGAATTCGCTTACCCGTGCCACCGATGCTGATAAAATAGAAAGCCTGGTTGCTGTAGAGGTTTTTCTGGTG
>JANPGT010000657.1:0-4182 GCA_031424135.1 Chitinophagaceae bacterium | reverse complement strand
ACATAGTTCTGCATTGCCTCCACAAACAAAATCTCGTCCAGCGCAATCTTCACTATTTTGTTATCCGCCTTTATAAAAAAATACGCTTCCTTATTCTCCCCTGTTGCTGCTGGGGGAATTATTTTTCCGGCATTATTTTTCATTTCACAGTACGCTTTGGCTTTAAAGCAGGCTTTCAGGAAACGATCAAAAGAAATGGGCTTCACCAGGTAGTCAAGTGCATTTACATCGAAACTTTCTAAAGCATACTGCGGATAGGCGGTGGTGAAGATGACAGCAGGAGGATGCGGCAATGACTTCATAAACTCGATGCCCGATATCCTGGGCATCTGGATATCAAGGAAAATAAGATCTACCGTGGTATTGCTTAAGCAATGCGAAGCCGCCAGTGGATTGCTGAATTCACCCGCCAAAAACAGGAAATCAATATCTGTTATATACTCTTTTAAACCTGCTCTGGCCAGCGGTTCATCATCAATAATGATGCAGTTTATCAGCGGCTTTGCCGGCAGGTTATTTTGCTGGGGCATCATACTTGTTTTGTTATGGTCAGTTGCAGGGCTACACTAAATTCACCGGCCTCCTCTTTTATGCTCAGCATATGCTTACCGGGATACAATAATTCAAGCCTTCGTTTTACATTGTTCAGGCCGATACCTGCATGCTGGTTGTTACTTATTTCCACCGCTTCCTTTGAATTGCAGACGTCGAAATAGAAAATACTGCCCCGCAGCCCCAGCTGCAACCGTATAAAGTTACATTGATCTTTATGATGCGAGACATGCTTAAATGCATTTTCTACGAACGGAATCAATAAAAGTGGTTCAATCTGGAACCCTTTTACGGCAGGTGAATATTCCATCTCCACTGAATACTGTGCATCCTTTCGCAGGCGCTGCAGATCTACATAGTCCTTCAAATAGGCCATTTCTTTTTCTATAGGAATACTATTGCCATTCATTTCATATAGCTGGTAGCGCAGCATACCCGAAAACTTGTGCAGCGCATCCCTTGCTCCGGCATTGTTTTTATCAATCAGAAAATACACCGAATTGATGGAATTAAACAGGAAATGGGGATTTATCTGCGATTTCAGAAAATTCAGTTCGGCTTCCGCTTTTTCTTTGGCCATTACTACCATGCGCTGCTGCATCCGGGTATAATCGTTCATTAATTTAAAAGCAGCACCGGTAAGCACCAGCAAAAAATGCGGAATTACATTGTCGTAAATCCTTCCTTTCAGATTGCCCGAAAAATCACGCAATGCGGCGCTGTTCATTACATAACTCAGGATATACATTTTACCAATGCTGCTGGTAATAATCATGGCCACCAGCGCCAGGGCAAACCAGGCATACTTCTTCCTGTACAGCAATGCTGGAATAAGCAGGTAATTGGTGGTATACACCATCAAAGCAAGATCGGCCGTCTTAATAAAAGTGACCCTGAATGCTGTCCATCCGCTGGAAAAATCCTGGTAGCGCAGGAAATACCATACCCCGAACAGCAGTAACCATATAAAGAGATGGTGCAACCTGTATTTTACTATGAAATCGGTGATAGGCATAACTCAAAATAAAATTACAAATTTCATTTCGCATTAGCCATTACGCCACATGCGGTATTTACGTGACGAATGACATTTTGCAACCCTTGTCAAGCAGGACTTCCCTTTGGTGTAAATCATTTGCAGGGGCCTGTTGGAGGATGCAAATTTGTATAAACCACGGAGGCAGATAAACAGGGAGATACACGGGGAATATGTTTACGGTGTTGGAAGGCAACACAGCTGCGCGGGGTGCAGGAGATCAGAAAGCATGCCCGATGGCCGGGACAGACAGCGCCATAAGTATGGGGAATCAAAAATGCATCTATTATTCATTCATAAAAAATGTCAATCATGAAATCAATTATCAGTAAAACATTCGGTTTGTTGGCACTGGCAGCAATGCTGTTTTCCTTTACAACCAGATTTGGTGGAGAAGGCTTTGAAATTTCTATCAACGGCAAGCCAGTACTTAAACAGTACAATAAGGAAATGAACGAAATTAAAACCCTGCAGGTCAACGAACTTTCACCCACAGATCTACTCACCATCAAGTACTACCATTGTGGTAAGGTGGCCAAAAACCGGGTGGTGACCATTAAAGACGGGCAGGGCAAACCACTAAAAGAATTCCGGTTCAAAGATGCCGCTGACCAAATGGGTGAAATGAGCTGTGGTATAAAAGAGTTGATAGGGCTGAAAAAAAGCGGCATTCAAACACTGCAATTGTATTATGCGTCTTCTGAATTACCCGATGGCCGGCTGCTGGCTTCAGTCTCCTTCACCGGTGGCAATGACCGTGTAAGTGTAAAAAGATAAATATGTAATTACAGGAGTTATCGCAACTATCCGCCAGCAGTTCTGCAAAGAAAGGCCGGTGGGTAGTTTGTGATACCGGTAAGCAGCCTCTAACGCAGGGAAAATTTCAATACAGGTGTTGGTGATAACCTGCATGCCGGCAGGCAGGCACCCATAACAGCGGAATAAAAAGAAGTGAGTATACAGCCTGGTTATTCAGGCAAAATTAGTTTCCTCCTTTCCGTCCAACAAGGTAAAACTGGTCAAGTTTGTTTAAAAATCTTTCGTCAGACATGCCTGTGCGGTTAAAAAAAATAACACTTCCAATTTGCTTTTCAGGGTACAATCTTATTTCACTATAATATCCTCCACCCCCACCTGCATGCGTAAAATATGGTATGCCATTTAAATGTCCGCAGAACCACGACAGGCCCATTCCGGTAGCCTTCCCCTGTCTGGTATAATTTTCAGTGAACATCATTTTACGGTAGTCTGCTGAGACCAGGGAGCTGTCAGGCTTCAGCAATTCCTGTACGTATTTTACAAATGCAGCAGGCGACCCGATGAGTCCCCCATAAGATATTCCGTTGACATAAAAATTATTAAACGGCTTCCAGCCACCTTCTGTTTTCCCCATGCTGGCAGACTTGTTGATGAAGAAGCCAAGCAGCAGGTTGGTAATACTCCAATTTTTATGATAGCCTTTGGCATGACATTCCGGGTGGGCAATTTCAAACCCCAGTTCCTCTTTTTTACATGCAAGCCTGTCAATGATGTTGTCTGTAATATAATGTTCATAACTGGACCCTGTTTGTGCCTCAATCAACTGGCCCAGTAAAACATAACCCAGGTTGGAATAGGCAAATTTTTGACCGGGCTGGTATCTCAGCTTAATGTTCTTAGTGAAAACATTTTTGAAGAACTGGTTCCTGTCGAACGACGGATGCCGATTTGCAGGATGTATCCAGTTCAGCGGTATGGGATTGGGAATACCCGCAGTATGCGCCAACAGCTGCCGGACAGTTATTTCTGCCGGATAAGGAAATTCCGGCAAATATTTGTTTACAGATTGATCTATATCGATTTGCTGCTTTTCCGCCAGTTGCAGCACTGCCAGCGCAGTAAAAGTTTTGGTTATTGAAAAAGCATTATAGGTGGTGGCGTCGCCGGCTTTTTTGTTTCCAACAATATCCATGTATCCACAGCTGTATTTTTCTATTATATTATCCTTATCAAACAAGACATACTGAACAGAAGGCGCCTGCTGACAGCGCACTATTTTTTCTATAATATTTTTTATTTCAGTCATGGCTTATGCAACTGATGGAACACAGATTATTATGATGCCCGGATTTGACTAAAATCCAACTCCGGAAGCCGGCACAGGAATGAGGTCTGGGTATCCACCGGCCGCTGTATTTTAAACTAGGCAGATACTACCAACCGGAAACTAATACAGGGGTCTTTGAATTCCGGGGTAATCTGGTAGCGTTTTACAGCCGTACAATGCACCGCCCAATTATGAAAACAGCCACCCCGGAGCACACGTTCACCACTTTGTTCAACGCAGGGGCTTCCGTCGTTGGGTATTTTACCGGCATCGGGATGATAATAATCCTGGCACCATTCCCAAACATTGCCACTCATATCGTAGATACCCAGTTGATTAGGCTTTTTCAGTCCTACGGGCATACTCTTATCAAAACTATTGTCTTTATACCAGGCAACTTCATTGATATGATTACTTCCACTGTACAAAAAATTGTGTGCCCGGTGAATACCACCCTTTGCAGCATATTCCCATTCGGTTTCCGAAGGCAACCGAAACTGCCTTAAAG
>JANPGT010000656.1:0-5187 GCA_031424135.1 Chitinophagaceae bacterium | reverse complement strand
GCCAGCGCCAGGTATTGCTGGGCACCTTTGAGGGAGTAGACGGTAGAAGTATCCCTGCTGAAACCATCCGAATGCTGCACAGTAAAACTGGGCGTGTACAGGATGGAATTCATAGAATCAATACGGTATTCAAAGCGCAGGTTGAACCGGTGATTGGTATTCTGGTTTTCAGATATCTTGTCGTCGTTGCTATTGGTAGTAGAATCGTCAGGGAAAAATGTCTGTTTAAAAGTGTTCTGAATGGAATTGTTTCTGGTGTGCGATAAAAAATAACTGCCGCTCACATCAATCTTGCTGCCCCAGCTGTCGCGGTAATTTAAACCGGCAGAAATACTGGAAGTAATGCCGTTGGAACCGCCACCAAAACCCAGGCCCGCAATACCGCCACGGGTAGCCACCATCTGGCCGCCGCCGGGTACGCCACCGCCGCCGGGGCCACCGCCTTGTCCACCACCACCAAATCCACCACCACCACCCGGACCGCCATTGCCAAAGCCGCCCATAGTGCTGATGATATCAGAAAAAGAAAAGCCCTGTTTATTGGTATTGTTTACGGCGCCTATCACCGAGATTTGCCGGTTGCCCTTGAAACGGTTAAAAGAAAGATTGTTGTCATAACGGTTATCTGTACCCCCACCCACATTTATTTTACCGAAATAACCATTCTTTTTATCTTTTTTCAGTTTAATGTTCATGGCTTTTTGCCGGCTGCCATCGTCTATTTTGGTGAACTTGGCCTGGTCGCTCATATCATCAAATACCTGAACACTTTCTACCATATCGGCAGTAAGGTTCTTGGTGGCCAGTTTGGGATCAGTACCAAAGAATTCTTTGCCGTCCACGTATACTTTCTGCACGGTTTCGCCCTGCGATTTTACAGTGCCATCCCTGTCTACCTGCACGCCCGGCAATTTCTTCAACAAACCTTCCACATCTTCATTGGGTTTTGTTTTAAAGGAACTGGCATTGTATTCTACCGTATCTTTTTTTACACTGATGGGCGGCCGCTCTACAATTACTTCCTGCAGGGTAGTGCTTTTTCTTTCCATATTGATGGTACCGAAATCAATTACCGGCTTTTCGCGGGTGATAGCAAAGATTTTGCTTACGTTCTGGTAACCGCCAAAACTAACCAGCAGCCGGTAGCGTCCTTCATCAATCCCCTTTATTTCAAACAACCCTTTTTCATTGGCTACGGCAAAGCCGGTGGAAGAGGAATCTTTCAGATCCATCAAAGATATGGTGGCATCAGCCAGTGATTGTTTACCTGCTGTATCCACTACTTTACCGCGGATGATACCGGTAATATTCTTCTGCGCTGCCAGGGGCAGCACGCAAATGGAGAGCAGTGTAATAAGCAGTATGGTCCGGTTCATAAAGAGATTTATACCCACGAAAATATTCGTTTGCAGCATATGCCAATACAAAAACATGGATAATCGGCGAATTAGGCCTGCAAAGAGGTGAACAGCGGTTAGAAGTCAATTGCGGCAGTAATCCTGCGGGCACCCCTAAATAATATGACCCAAAACCGATTCATTAACCAAATGCTGGTGCAGGTAACCTGAACGCCCTTCCCTGCCAATAAAAAACCCCTGCTTTTGGGCAGGGATTTTATTGATAGAATTTCTTTCCAAAAAATAATTAACTGAACAGGTACTCCACATCTGCCTTGGTAAGGCTCTTTACAAATCCTTCATCGTCTGTAATCAGGTCGCGGGCCAGCGAACGTTTCCTGTCCTGCAACTGCAATATTTTGTCTTCAATGGTATCTTTGCAGATCATACGGTAGGCGAAAATATTTTTCGTCTGCCCGATACGGTGGGTACGGTCGATGGCCTGCTGCTCCACTGCAGGGTTCCACCAGGGATCCACAATGTACACGTAGTCGGCAGCCGTTAAGTTAAGCCCCACACCACCCGCTTTCAATGAAATCAGGAACACGCGGCATTCTTCATTGTTCTGGAAATTCTGGATGGCTTTTTCCCTGTCCTGGGCCGATGTACTGCCGTCAAAATATTCAAATTTCACATCCTGTTCTTTCAGTTTTTCCTTTATCAGCGCCAGCATACCCAGGAATTGCGAGAATACCAGTGCCTTGTGGTTACTGATGTTTTCGGTAATCTCACGGGCCAGTTCCTCCAGTTTAATGGAATGGTTTTCCAGTTTCTCTGTTTCATTGAGAATGGCAGGCGAATCGCAGATCTGCCGCAGTTTCATCAATCCCTGCAAAATGGTCAACTGGGATTTCTGTATGCCCTGCTCCTGTATGGTGCCCAGTATCTTATCGCGGTAATCGTTGCGGTAGGCATCGTAAATAGTGCGCTGTTCATCTTCCATTTCGCAGAACAACACGGTTTCCACTTTTTCCGGCAGGTCTTTGGCTACCTGCTCTTTGGTACGGCGCAGTATAAACGGAAAGAGCAGCTTGCGCAGGTGATCTTTCTGATCCTTTTCGCCAAATTTATCAATTGGGATGGCAAATTCGTTCCTGAAAAATTCAATGCTGCCCAGCATACCCGGATTCAGGAAGTTCATCTGCGCAAAAATATCGAAGGTATTGTTCTGCAGGGGCGTACCGCTCATGCACAACCGGTTTTTTGCTTTCAGCAAACCGGCGGCACGGGTAACCTTGCTGCTGGGGTTTTTAATGGCCTGGCTTTCATCCAGCGTTACATAGTCAAATTCATTTTCCACAAACAGCTTGATATCGCTGCGCAGGGTACCATAGGTGGTAATAATGATATTGTACTTTTTTATATTCTCTTTCTCGCGCGAGCGGTCGCCGCCATGGTGAATATGGTAAGTAAGTTCCGGGGTGAATTTTTTGATCTCATTCTCCCAGTTAAACATCAGCGTGGTAGGACAAACCACCAGTGCATTCAGTTTGCCATTTACATCTTTGTAATGCTGCATAAACGTAAGCGCCTGCACGGTTTTACCCAAACCCATATCGTCTGCCAGTATACCGCCCCATCTTACCTCGGTAAGGTAATTGAGCCACTGGAACCCAAACAGCTGGTAGGGGCGCAGTACGGCCGTGAGTGATTTGGGCGGTTCAATCTCGGTAATGCTTTTGAAACCACGCAGTTTATCATATTTTTCTTCCAACTGGATAAACAGCTCTTCTTCATTGCGGTTTTCGTAGAGCTCGTCAATCACGCTCATGTGGTACTGGCTCAGCTTCAGGTTTTCCTGCTTGCCTTCGCCCACCCGGAACAGCAATGAATATTTTTTGATCCACTCTTCGGGCAAAATACCCAGGGTGCCATCGTTCAGCTGTACAAACTGCTGTTTGTTGACCAGTGCTTTTTTTACTTCTGCAATGGTCACTTTCTGATCGCCAAAGATAATGTCCACTTTTGCATCAAACCAGTCTGTATGGCTGCTGATATAAATTTTCGTCTGCGGCTTGGCGGTATTGAAACGGAAGTTTTTCAGTGCCTCGAATCCATAGACCGGTACTTTCTGCTCCTTCATGGCATCTACAAAAAGGAAGAACCAGTTATTGCGCAATACGTCGGCGCCTTTCAGCACCAGGTTGTAGGAACCTTCAGGTTTTATAAAGTTTGAGTGAAGGGCTTCCAGTTTTGCAATGAATTCCTGTTCTGCCTGCTTGTTGCGGTGTACAATCAGCACTTTATCGCCATCGGGCACAATAATTTCGTCTTTATCGCCGGTCCGCACTTCAAAGCCTTTGTAGGTAAACACCGGCTGAAATACCAGGTAGTCGGCTTTCTCCTGCAGCAGTAATTTCTTCTCCGGTTCTCCGTCTTTATAGGAAGATACCAGGGCCGGATCAAATTCTACATGATACTTCTTCGCCAGCGGCAATACATAACTACGCACCTGTTTGGGCCATTCTGCTTTTGAAATTACCATGCTTCCTTTGGCTGTAAAAGGATTGGTTTTTTCTACGTCTTCCGCATCTTTCCAGAGGTAAAGATTCTCTTCGTAGAAAAACATAAGATTGCTGCCCAGCTGGTTTTCCTGTAAAGACAGTTCCTTGCCATTCAGTTTTACCCAGCAGGTAACTTCGTAATTGCTTTTCTTTGGCGCTATTTTGAAGAATGGCACAATGGCCTCAGGCACAATGCCGGCCAGCTTAAGGTTATCTGTTCTAAACGGTTTGTGCCCGTTGAGGTAGAATACAAAGGGGTTTACGGCAATATCACTGAAAAGTTTCCGCAGCTTGGGGTGCAGGTATTCAATCATCAGGTTACGGGTCTCTTCGGGCAGTTCATCCGTTTCGTGGTGAATAATGTTCTCCCAGATGCCGCTAAAAGGCGAATTGCGGTTAAGGTAACGCGTTACTTCTGCTTCCTGCATGCGGCGGATGGCCGGTATCAGCAGGCGCTCTTCCTCGTTAAACAAATCTATATTGACAAACTTGGTAAGGTCTATTTTCTCTACCTTACTCACGTATTTCTTCTGTTCGTTATCGCTTTCACCCTGCACCACTTCTACCAGGAAGAAGGGGAAAGATTTGTGGTTAAAATTAAATACAATGCCCAGGCGCAATGCGGGGCCGCCAATTTTACGCTCTTCTTCAGCCACTACTTCATCCGGTAAATCTGCCAGTACCGGCCTTGGCTTGCTTACTGCCAGCGGGTTGATTCTTTTGATGGACATGTCCAGCACGCGCAGAAAGGGCTTTCCTTCCTTGTAGGCAAATTCAAACTTTCCTTTCAGATCATCGCTCAGCGTGTAGCCATAGGCTTCCAGCAGCTTGTTCTTTTCATTGTCCCAGTTGCGGATGGTATCAAAATAATGAGCGCCGTGTTTGTTGTAGAGCTGCAGCAGCACAATTACTTTGGGCAGGCAGAGGGGATGAAGGGTATCTTCATATTCGCAGCTGGTATCCAGGTTGCGTTCTTCATTTTTCTTGATGACCACTTTGTACACCGTACCATCCAGGTCTACCGATGCTTTTACCATTTCATCTTTGGCATATTCAATAACGGCTTTGTTGCTGGCCAGGTATTTTTCTGCATCGGCAAGGGTCTGCTGCGAACAGAGCACGCGGATGGTTTTAAGATCGATGGTTTTCATCTTTACCACGGTATGCCGCTGATCGTACACCACTTCTTCCGCCTTCAGCATATTGCGGTCAAGCAGTTCCTGCAATTGTATCAGCGCGCCTGCTTCATGGCGGCAGATATCGCCCAGGTTATAGGGACAGCTGCA
>JANPGT010000655.1:0-12337 GCA_031424135.1 Chitinophagaceae bacterium | reverse complement strand
AAACTTTGTTCCCTGTTACCGGAACCTTACCGGTTACCTGACATACTCTGGCCATGATGTACAAAATTTAGGACGGCAAAGGTAGGGAAAGGCAATCAAATATCACAAAGAAAATCAAGGTTTTTCCTTATAAATGCTTTTCAGCCCGCAAAATAGCGCAAATTGAGCAAAGAAGCAGCCCATCCTGCCCGGCGCCGATTGCTTAGCCTTGAATCACCCTTCCTGCCTGGCGGCCGTCTATATAAATATAAGTATCTGGTTTGCAATGCCCCGCCTTTACAATTAATAATTAATTAATTTCATTTAGGTAAAGCTGCCTTTACCTTGCGCAAATGACAGACGCTATGAAAGAAGGGAAAAACAATAAAAAAAAGACCATTACCCGGGATATCAGCTGGCTTTCTTTTAATGCCAGGGTGCTGCAGGAAGCAGCGGACAATACCGTGCCGCTGAAAGAAAGAATCAGGTTCCTTGGCATCTTTTCTAACAATACAGACGAGTTTTTCAGGGTGAGGGTAGCCACGCTGAAAAGAATGATAGAGCTGGAAAGTAAGTCCAGCAAGGTAAAAGCCAACATGCACCTGGAAGAAAGTCCTGAAAAAATACTGGAAGAAATACAGTTGATTGTACTGCAGCAGCAGAATGAATTCAACCGGGTTTGGGAAGAAATTGTGGAAGAACTCCGCAAAGAAAAAATATTCCTGGTAACAGAAAAGCAACTGAACCGCGAGCAGAAAGTATTTGTACAGCGGCATTTTGAAGAAGAAGTACGTTCCAATATTATCCCGCTGATGATTGAAAATATTCCGCAGGTGCCCTACCTGCGCGATAAATCGATCTACCTGGGCGTGGTGATGTCTTCCAGGGACAGCGCCTACCACCAGAAATATGCACTGATAGAAATTCCCAGCCGCGCATTGGGCAGGTTTGTACTGCTGCCGTCACCGCAGGATGAAAAACATATTATTTTGCTGGAAGACATTGTCCGCTTCAACCTGCCTTCTATTTTTTCCTATTTCGCCTATAATAAATTTGACGCATGGATTTTTAAAGTAACCCGCGATGCAGAAATGGACATCGACAATGATGTATCAACTTCCCTTATTCAGAAAATAGAAAAAGGGATAAAGAACCGCCGGAGAGGGAAACCGGTGCGTTTTGTATACGACAGGGAAATGGATGCAGGCCTGCTGGAATTCCTGATGCGGAAAATGAATATGAGTAAAAAAGACAACCTGATACCGGGTGGCCGTATTCACAATTTCAGGCATTTTATGGACTTCCCGGATGTAATTCCCAAGAAGAGTCTTCGCAAAAAACCTTTTACCCATCCCCTGCTGGCCGGTACCAAGCGGGTAACGGACATTGTGCTGGAAAAAGACATCCTGCTCAGTTTTCCCTATCATTCTTTTAATGGTGTGCTGGACATGCTGCGCGAAGCCGCTATGGATCCGCACGTAACTGCCATTAAAGTAACGGCCTACCGGCTGGCGTCTAATTCCAAAGCAATTAATGCCCTTATAAATGCCGTAAGAAACGGCAAGCAGGTAACGGTGATGATGGAACTGCGGGCCAGGTTTGACGAAGAAGCAAACCTTGAATGGAAGGAAAGACTGGAAGAAGAAGGTGTAAAAGTGCTGATAGGTATACCCAATATGAAAGTGCATGCTAAACTATGTCTCATCAAAAAAAGGGTGAATAATCATACCACTCATTACGGTTTTGTAAGCACCGGCAACCTGAACGAAAAGACAGCCAGCCTTTACACCGACCAATGTCTGCTAACAGCCAACAGGAATATCATGGCAGACGTAAACAAGATTTTTTTATACCTGGAGAAGCCAAAAGAAGGCGAAAAGTTTATACGTGCCTGCAAAACGCTTATCCCCTGCCCCTTCAGTCTGCGCGCCCATTTGCTGCGCATGATTCAGAAAGAAATAAGGCTGGCACAAAAAGGAAAGCCTGCATCTATTATTCTTAAGATGAATTCGCTGTCTGATGAAGACCTTATTGCCAAACTGACCGAAGCAGCAAAAGCAGGCGTGGCCCTTACACTGATAGTACGCGGCATTTTTTGCATGCTTACTGAAAATAAAAAATTTACGGCCCCTGTAAATGCCATCAGCATAGTGGATGAATACCTTGAACACGCCAGGATATTTATTTTTAATAACGGCGGTAAAGAAAGGGTTTTTATATCTTCGGCCGACTGGATGGTAAGAAATATAGACCACCGCATAGAAGTGACCTGTCCTATTTTCAATAATGATATTAAGAAAGTGTTGAAAACTATTCTTGATATTCAGTCCAATGCTAATGTGAAAGCCAGAATTTTGAACAATGAACTGACCAATGAATATGTGAAATCAACGGGTAAAAGGGTTCGTGCACAGATTGAGGTATACAATTACCTGCACAGCACAGTAAAAACCCATATAGGTGAAGCAGAAGTAAAGGAACCTGCTATGCCTGCAGTAGTACACCCGGATACCGCATAATTTGATAGAAGTACAGGAGGAAACAATCAGCAACAAGAACCATTCATTAAAACGTAAACATTGAGACTGGCAGCTATTGACATTGGAAGTAACGCGGCCCGGCTGCTGATATCTGACGTAGTAAGAAACGCTGAAGGAAAACCCGACTTCAACAAGCTGAACCTGGTGCGGGTACCGCTGAGGCTGGGTTTTGATGTGTTTGAAAAAAAAGAGATCTCACCCGAAAAAACAGTCATGATCCTGCAAACCATCAAAGCCTACAAATGCCTGATTGATGTGTATGAGGTAAAATTTGTAAAAGCCTGTGCTACTTCTGCCATGCGCGATGCAGCCAATGGCCCTTCCATTATTGAACAGGTAAAGCAGGAAACCGGCATCGAAATCAAGATCATCAGCGGTGACGAGGAAGCAGCGGTTATCTACGAAAACCATGTGGCGGAAAACCTTGATAAGGATTATTCATATCTCTATATAGATGTGGGCGGCGGCAGTACAGAGATCACGCTTTTCAGCCAGAACCAGCTGGTATTTAAACAGTCTTTTAATATTGGTACCATCCGCCTGCTGAAAAACCAGGTAACAGAAAAACATTGGGATGAACTGAAAAACTATATCCGCGAAAAGACAAAGGGCCTGAAACAGGTGGTAGCCATCGGTACCGGTGGAAACATTAACAAGGTGTTTTCCATGTCTAAAAAGAAAGATGGCAAGCCACTGCCACTTGAACTGCTAAAGGACTATTATAAGGAACTCAGCAACTTCTCTTTATACGCACGCATGCGCACGTATAACCTGCGCGAAGACAGGGCCGATGTAATATTGCCGGCTTTGCAGATATATATCAATGCCATGCGCTGGGCTTCCATTGAAGAAATCTATGTTCCCAAGATTGGTCTTGCAGACGGGCTCTTACACACCTTGTACGAAGAAGTGAGGCTGAAAGAAATTGCCGTATAAATAGCTGAACAGTTAATCACCATTCAAAAAAAAGGTATGTCTACCCACAAAGAAGTAAAAAAAATAACTACGCATACGCTGCAGAAAATGAAAGAGGCCGGCGAAAAAATCTCTATGATAACCGCCTACGATTTTTCCTTTGCAAAAATTTTTGACGCGGCCGGTATTGATATTATACTGGTGGGCGACTCTGCCAGCAATGTAATGGCGGGCCACGAGACCACCCTGCCCATTACGCTTGACCAGATGATTTACCATGCTTCTTCTGTGGTACGCGGCGCAGAACGCTGCCTGATTGTGGTTGATCTTCCGTTTGGATCTTACCAGGGCAATTCAAAAGAGGCGCTTAATTCCACTATACGCATCATGAAAGAAACCGGTGCCCACTCTATAAAGCTGGAGGGTGGCGAAGAAGTGCTGGAATCCATCAAGCGCATTATTTCATCAGGAGTGCCTGTAATGGGACATTTGGGATTAACACCGCAATCCATCTACAAGTTCGGTACCTATACCGTAAGAGCCAAAGAAGAGGCAGAGGCGGCCAAATTAAAAAGAGATGCACTGCTTTTACAGGAAGCCGGCTGCTTTGCGATTGTACTGGAAAAGATACCTGCCCGGCTGGCTAAAGAAGTGTCAGAAAGCCTCAGCATACCCACCATTGGCATTGGTGCCGGCAGGCATTGCGACGGCCAGGTGCTGGTGATGCATGATATGCTGGGCATCAACACAGAATTCAAACCCCGCTTTCTCCGCAAATACCTTGATCTTTTTACAGCCATTACAGGTGCCGTTCAGCACTATATTAAAGATGTAAAGAGCAGTGATTTCCCCAACGACAGTGAACAATATTGATAATTAAAAAATGAAAATTTAATAGCCAAAAACCCGCCGGTCTGCAAAGTAAATCTCTGGACTGACAACCACGCAGACGATTTTTACTTTTAAATTTTGGCTTTTGACTTAATTTCAAAACATCATCACTTCATCACATTTTTATTGCCCAATGCATCTGCATCCAGCACGTCATACATTTTTATATTACTGTATTTTACCTGTATCTTTCGGTAGAGCCGGCTGCACTCTGTAGACGCGGTTACATTTTCTGCAGTCTTTATTTTTGTATAGAAAAATGCTTTTAAATGTTTTTTCTCTTTCTCCAGCACCGTCATAGCAGTACTTAAATTGCCCGGCACATTTCCGTTGCTGCTGCCCTGTGCAAAAACAGCAATAAACTTTTCGTCTTCATTGTTGGAAGCAACACGTAAAATCTGGCAGGCGCAAACCTTTGCGGAACTACCTTCAAACAAGGCTTTCCTCTCTTTTAAAGCAGCTGTAAATTCCTGTGGAAAAATAATTTTTGAAGGATTTCCGGAACCGGCAAAGGCAGTAACAGAAAAAGAAATGGCAATGGCCAGGAGGGTAATAAAGGGCTTCATGGTACGATGTTATCAAGTTAACAAAAGGGTAATGGTTTTTGTAGGGAAGATTGAACTTGATATAAATCGCATTTGTGGGCAGAACGCAAAAAAACCTGCAAATGCAGGTCTTTCAGTAGGATGGTGTAAAACTTGTTAAATTATTTTACATCTCATAGTTTTTGGCCAGTTATTTTTACAGAATTGTCAGCACAGCATGATTTTCAATGCACTGAAAAAGCCTTTGGATTTTGCTTTAACCGATTAAAACTGCGCTTTGCTCTATTTTATTTCAGCGGCCAGCCGGGTCTGCCTATCTTGACAGTTGTTTTCCGTAATACTATTCTTTCTTACACTCTTTAACATGAACTGGAATAAGAAAACCCTTCAGCTTATTATTCATATTGCTATCTGGACAGGCTTTCTGCTATTGCCATTTGTGAATTTTTCCGGGCCAAAAGAAATGCCGTTTAATCCCGAACGGAAGCTTCAGGTACTCTTTTTTATTACCAACCTTTTCCTGATGGGTTTTTACTACCTCAACTCTTTGGTGCTGATACCCAGGCTGCTGGCAGAAAGAAAAATAGTGTTCTATGTAGGCAGTATATTGACCATGCTGGCATTATTTATTTTTATTCCTATTATATATTTTCACTTTGTGGAGATACCCAGACCCCGGTTTATACAGCATCCGGCCGGAACACCCGGGATGGTGCCTCCGAACCGTTTTGGGCTTAAAAGAATTCTTCCTTTCAGCTTCCCCGGCACCATGTTTATGTTTTTGCTGATTTTAATTATCAGCGGTGGCATCAAAATCATTAACCAATGGTTCAGGAGTGAACGCCGCACAGAAGAAATAGAAAAAGAAAAAATAAGCACAGAACTGGCGCTGCTGAAATCTCAGATAAACCCGCACTTCCTTTTTAATACACTAAATAATATCTATTCACTGGCAGTTACCGGCAGTCCCGATACGGCAGCGGCTGTTATGAAACTCTCCTCTATCATGCGTTATGTACTGGACGATGCAAAAAGTAATTTTGTACCACTGGATAAAGACCTGCAATTCCTGGAAAATTATATTTCGCTGCAAAGAGTAAGGCTCACGGAAAAATCTGCCATCCATTTTACCAGCACCGGCACTACAGCCGGCAAACAGATTGCACCACTTTTACTGATTGCATTCGTGGAAAATGCGTTTAAATACGGCATCAGTACGCACCAGCCTTCTGCTATCGAAATTCACTGTACTGTTTCAGACAGGCAACTCAGCTTTATTGTTGCTAATCAGAAATTCACCCACCAGCAGGCTGGCCCCGGCAATACGGGCATTGGCCTCAGCAATGCGCGCCGAAGGCTTGAACTGATGTATCCCGGCAAACATTCACTGCTGATACAGCAGGAAGACAACTCTTTTTTGGTAACACTTACACTTGAACTGGTATGATAAAATGTATTGCAATAGATGACGAACCGCTGGCACTGGCGCTTTTAAAAGAATACATCAGCAAGGTCTCTTTCCTGCAATTATCCGCCGTGTTTACCGATGCCGTGGAAGCAGGGGCCTTCCTGGAAAAAGAAAAAACAGATCTGATTTTTCTTGACATACAGATGCCCGACATCAACGGTATTCAGTTTTATCACGCCATGGTACAAAAACCAATGGTCATTTTCACCACGGCGTTCAGCGAATATGCGGTGGAAGGATTTAACGTAAACGCGGTTGATTATTTACTGAAGCCGTTTGAATACGACCGGTTTTTAAAAGCCGTTTACAAAGCAAAAGAATATTCCGACTTTACGCTGAACCAGGAAATGAGGCTCAGCTCCATATTTGTAAAAGCAGACTACCAGCTGGTAAAGGTTAACCTCAAAGAAGTATTGTTCATTGAAGGCCTGGATGACTATATCCGTATACACCTGGCAGATAGTAAAACAGTACTAACTCTCATGAGCCTGAAAGCGATTACTGAAAAATTGCCTGCCCATGAATTTATCCGGATTCACCGTTCCTATATTGTAGCACTGGACAAAATAGAAAAAGTAAACAGCCGTAAAGTAGTTGTTGCCGGCAAAGAAATACCTGTGGGAATCAGCTATGCCGAAGAGTTTTCAAAGGCAATAAATAAGAAGACCGGCTGACGCACCGTTTTGGTGAAGGGCAAAAAAAAGAGATGTCAGCCTTACGACGAACACCCCTTTTAGACGAAATGCAACCTAAAACCACCCTATGAAAAAAAATAAATGACTGTTTCTATATCTGCTATGAATTTCATTAATAAATACAGATAATCAATAAAAGAAAAATTAAAAACAGATTAAACAATACTCTGGTAAGTGTTTAATGAAGGAAAAGTAATGGTAAACACGGTCCCGTTGGATTTGTCAGACTGTACCGCTACCCTTCCTTTGTGTAATGCGACAATGCGCTGAGAAAGGGCCAGCCCTAAACCAAATCCCCTGGTGTCGCCCGCATTGCTCCCCCTGTAAAACGGGTGAAAAATACTTTCCATTTCTTCCGGACTGATTACTTCCCCGTTGTTTTTTACTTCTGCAATGATTTCATTGTTTTTAAATCTCAAATACAGGTAAGCCTGCTTGTCGAAAGAATATTTGCAGGCATTCTCCGTAATATTCTTTATAGCACTGTACAGAAGGTCGGGGTTGCCATAAGTTAAACAGCTTTTATCATCATCCGGAAACTCGCCGAACTCCAGGTCTACATTATAGGCGGGATTGATTTTTTTAACATCCCCCACAATTTTCAGCATTATCTCATCAACCCTTACTTCGCTCAATTCCAGTCCTCCTTCAAAACCTGTTTTTGCAATTTCCAAAAGACTCTTAGTCAGCTGCCGCATCTGTTCTACATCTTCCTGGATAGAGTACAAAACATTTCGGTATTCCTCAGTAGTTCTTTCTTTGTACAGCGTTACCTGCAGCTGGCTGCTGATAGAGGTAAGTGGCGTTGAAAGCTCATGAGATGCATTGGAGATAAACCGCTTCTGCATAGAAATGGCTTCCTGCAGACGGCCGAGCAGGTCATTGAAAGTATTGGCAAGCCTTGACAGTTCATCCTGGCCCTGGCCGCCATAAATACGCTCAGAAAGGTTATTAAAAGACACCTCGTTTACCTCGCGGATAATCCTGTTCAGCGGCCTTACCAGCTGGGTAGAGAAAAGATAGCCCACAATAATGGTAATGATAACGCCTGCCAGTAAACTTGACAAGAGTATATTTTTCAGGTCATCAATCCTTCTTTTTCCGTCTTCATCAATACCCATGTAAAAAACCACAATACCTTTTGCTCCGTATTGGTGATAGATACCTACCACATCAATATCGCCTTTTTTAAAATAATGTATTTTACTCGCTTTTACCTCGGCCAGCTGCTGTTGGTTGGGCGTGTAGGCCGTAGCACCATTTCCATAAAACGCGTAAGCAGGAGTACTGTCGTCTGCATAAATTATCAATGAGCGCTGCGCCATCAGTGTCGTGGAGCTGCTATCCATTTTCTGCAGTACATCCAGTTTATTATCGCCCAGCAAAGCAAAAAGGTTGGCCCTGTTATTGGCACCCGCCTGCAGGCGCTGTTTAAAGATGGCTTCGCGGCTCTGTTCTGTAAAATAAAAGACTGAATAACTGATAAGCGACAGGATACCCATCACCAGGAGGGTAAAAAGCAGTGTTATTTTAAACCGGATATTCATTTCAGGATTCCTTCAATATGTAGCCCATACCTACCTGTGTGTGTATTAATTTATTGGGGAAATCGCGGTCTAGTTTCTTCCTCAGGAAAGTTACATATACGTCTATAACATTGGTCTTGGTGTCAAAATCAATGTCCCATACATTCAATGCAATATCAGCCCTTGACACTACTTTATTTTTGTTTTTAATAAGGTATTCAAGCAGCTGAAACTCTTTGGCGGTGAGGGCAATGGCTTTACCATCCCGGGAAACTTCTTTACTGTCCAGGTTCATCACCAGGTCAGCCACCTTCATCACGTTGCCTACAGGCACAGACTGGCGCAGGCGTTTCAGCAGGGCCCTGATTCTTACCAGCAATTCCTTAAAATCAAAGGGTTTAATCACATAATCGTCTGCACCAGCATCAAAGCCTTCAATTTTATCATCAATGGCATTCAGCGCAGTTAGCATCATCACCGGTATCTGTTGGTTATGCAGGCGGATATGTTTACAAAGCTCGTGGCCGTTCATTCCCGGCAGGTTAATATCCAGTATGGCCAGGTCAAAAGGGCGGGTGTCAAATAATTCTTTGCCCGCAAGGCCATCATATGCTACTTCTACCTCATACTGGTTTTCAGAAAGCCCCTTTTTCAAAGAATCCGCAATTTTCCTTTCGTCTTCTACCAGTAAAATTCTTGCTTCCACCATAGCTTAAAAAAATAAAGTTATTAAGTAAGTAAAGGTCAGCAATAAATCCTGCAACGCAGAAACTATTGTATTACAAGCTATTAAAATCAAATTAAAATAACAAAATGGCAAAATCCAATTCATTTTCAACACTGTAGCTGCTTAAAATACGCTTTAAAAAAGGCCATCTTTGTCGGTTTTGACTGTGCTTACAGCTGATTTTCCAGCGCTGGTCAACGGCTCTTTTCTGGCTTTACAGGCCTTACTGGAATAAAATAACGGAAATTTGCGGCGGCAGTTCATTAAATCTTCCCCTTTAATGCCCTTATTTTGGTTATTTTGCCATACCTTTGCCAACCTTTAAAAGTTCATATACATGAGTCGCCGGGAGTATGATATAGCATTTGTTGGATTAAAGCAGGGCATTCATGAATACCAGTACCAGGTTACGGACAAGTTCTTTGAGGCTTATCAGGAGCAGGATTTTCATAACTGCAGGGCAAATATAAAGCTGACGCTTGACAAACAAAATGGCTTTCTGCTGTTGAAATTTGAAATTGGCGGAACCCTTGAAATTACCTGCGATCGTTGTGGAAGTACCGTTTTACCGATGAATTTATGGGATGAATTCAACCTGGTGGTAAAATTAGCTGAGGAGCCCGAACAGATGAATGAGCAGGAAGAAGATCCGGATGTGCATTATATAGGCCGTGGTGAAAGTCACCTGCATATTGCCGATTGGATTTATGAATTTGTAAACCTTGCAATACCGATGCAGCGGATGTGCAGCGAAGAGAAAATGGGCAGCCCTTACTGTAATAATGATGTACTGGAAATGCTCAGGAAAGGAGAGTCCCGGAATAATCAGTCAGAGAATCCTATCTGGAAAGGATTGGATAAAATAAAAAAGAACTTAGACAATTAATCGCTTTAAGACATATAAAACCGTTAACAAACATTTTTTGATTACAATAAATAGTTGAGCCATGCCAAATCCCAAAAGACGACATTCTCAGCAGCGTAGTGCTAAACGTAGAACACACTACACGGCAAGTTCCATTACATTGAGCAAAGACAGCACAACCGGTGAAATACATGTTCGCCACCGTGCACATGTAAGTGAAGGCAAGTTATACTACAAAGGAAAAGTAGTAGCCGAACAAGCTCCTGTAAAGTAATTTTAAATAATAAACAGATTCCGGCATTCAAGGGTTATAGTCATATACAGCCCTTGGGTTTTGGAATTTTTTTTTACAGTCACTATGAATATTGGCATAGATATGATGGGTGGCGATTTTGCCCCGCTTGAGGCGGCAAAGGGCATCCGTTTATATTTAGCCGGACATACCGGTGACGGTAAATTATTTTTATTTGGAGACGAACCTGTCCTGCGCCCCTTGCTGGACAAAGAACGCATAGCTGCGGAAAGGATACAGATAGTGCATGCGCCGCAACTTATTGGCATGCATGAGCATCCCACCAAAGCCCTCAAAGAAAAACAGCAATCGTCCATAGCTGTTGGATTTCATTTTCTTGCCACCCATAAGATTGATGCTTTTATCAGTGCAGGCAATACCGGCGCCATGCTGGTGGGCGCTATGTTCAGTATAAAAGTAATTGATGGCATACTGCGCCCCACTATTGCCAGTGTAATGCCCAAAGAAAATGGCAAAACAGGTATTGTACTGGACGTGGGACTGAACGCGGACTGCAAGCCTGAAAATCTTAACCAGTTTGCCATCCTGGGCTCACTGTATGCACAATATATACTGGGCATCAACCAGCCGCGGGTGGGCTTATTAAATGTAGGTGAAGAAGAAGGCAAGGGTAATATTCTTGCACAGGCCACCTATCTCCTGCTAAAACAAAACACACAGGTAAATTTCATTGGCAATATTGAAGGGCGGGATATCCTGCTTGACAAAGCCGATGTGGTAGTATGCGAAGGCTTTACCGGTAATGTTGTGCTGAAGATGGCCGAGTCTGTCTACGATATCACCCACGCCAAAAATATTGAACACGAGTTTTTAGACCGCTTCAATTTTGAGTACTATGGCGGCACGCCGGTACTGGGTGTAGCCAAACCGGTTATCATTGGGCATGGCATCTCAAAAAGCCTGGCTTTCAAAAATATGATTGCAGTAGCCGCCAAAATGATTGAATCAGACCTGATGACAAAAATAAAAGCTTCCTTTACGGGCAGTGCCAACGCCTGACATCCATGAACCTTATTCTCTCATACCTCCAGGATTATTTCAGAAATGTTGATAAATGGTTGCTGGGGTTTTGTGCCTGCTTCGCTGCTGTTTTGATTACCCTCAATTACCGTTATGGTATCGAAACCAAATGGCTGTATAATATCAATTCGCGCCTGGGGAAATTTATAGGATTTTACAGCGTATATGCCATTGCATTCATCATTCCCTACATGGTATTGGTTATTACAAAACACCGGCCGGCAGCAGGTTTTCCTGTTTTCTGGACCCTGCTGCTGCTGGCGCCCGCCATTTTTGCCATAAAAGTAAGTTTCGGTGGCATAGCACAGTGGATAGACGGAAGCAGCGGTAATTCATGGAACAGGTATTATGCTGTTATTGCCAACCTTCCATCGCGCCTGGTATTGGTAGCCATTCCACTTTTTCTATTCTGGTGGTGGCAGCAAACGCCTTCTTCTTTCTGGGGCCTTACCACCAAAAACTTCAACTGGCAACCCTATGCATGGATGCTGCTGATCATGATTCCATTGATAATCTTTGCATCTACCCAGGCAGACTTTCTGCATACCTATCCCAAATTAAAACAGGTGGCTTTTGTAGACAGCCTCAGCAATCACTCCTGGTGGTATAAGCTGATCTATGAATTTTCGTATGGTATTGACTTTGTAACCATCGAACTGTTCTTCCGGGGCTTCCTGGTATTTGCCTTTGTGCGCTATGCAGGTGCCGATGCGGTGTTACCCATGGCTGTTTTCTATTGCAGTATTCACTTTGGCAAACCTTTGTTTGAATGCATTTCATCTTTTTTCGGGGGAATGCTGCTGGGCATTATTGCATACAGAACCCAATCTATTATGGGTGGCATTATGGTGCA
>JANPGT010000654.1:0-5268 GCA_031424135.1 Chitinophagaceae bacterium | reverse complement strand
CCGAAGATTCGGGAGGGAATGGGGAATGGGACCCTGCGTTACAGGAATGGCATCCTTTTTTGTTGCACCCTGTTTTTTTTCATCCACCGGTGTTTCAATGGTCAGTTTTGCTTCAACCGGCGCCGTTTGTTTTGCAGCAGGTGCTTTTACCACGGCCGCTTCTTTTACAGGGATATAATCCAGTCTTCTGAAGGCTACAGGTTTGGCGCCATCAACCAGTTTTTTTTTAATGATTCCGTCGCCGGTTGCAGTAATCTCCAGCGCCTGTTGCAGGTAACTGAGTTTAATAAGCGCCAGCTCTACATGCAGGCGTTTGTTGCGTGCTGCTTTGTAATGAATTTCTGTTTCATTGATAATGTTCAGCGCACTGATGATATAGGTAATGGCAGTTTTTTTGGCGGCTTCAATATATCTTTCTTTAAAGCTCTCTACCACTTCCAGCAGGCGGGCTACCCTTTCATCTTTGCATACCAGCAGGTTGCGCAAAAATTCGGCAAAGCCTTCCATCACCATATCGCCTTCAAAACCCTTATTGTTAATATCATCGTAAAGCAACATGGCACCGGCCAGGTCCTGCCGCTGCATGCAGTCCAGCAGTTTAAAATAATAATCGGCGTCCAGAATGTTCAGGTGTTCAAGGGTATTGGCATAGGTTACTTCACCATTGGTAAAGCTGACTATTTTGTCCAGTATGCTCAGCGCATCGCGCATGCAGCCTTCACTTTTCTGCGCAATCAGGTGCAGGCCGGCTTTTTCAGCCTTGATGCCTTCTTTGTCAATAATTTCCTGCAGGTGCTCTACTGTATCGTTGGGGGTGATGCGTTTGAAATCAAATATCTGGCAGCGGCTAAGTATAGTGGGCAGTATTTTATGCTTTTCCGTAGTAGCCAGAATAAAAATGGCATAGGGAGGCGGTTCTTCCAGGGTTTTCAGGAAGGCATTAAACGCTGAGGCACTCAGCATGTGTACCTCATCTATAATGTATATTTTGTATTTGCCGGCCTGGGGGGCAAAGCGTACCTGGTCTACCAGGGCGCGGATATCGTCTACCGAGTTATTACTGGCAGCATCCAGCTCATGAATATTCAGCGAAGTGCCTTCGTTAAAGGAGACGCAGGAATGGCAGGTATTACAGGCTTCGCCGTCTTTGCCAATCTTTTCGCAGTTAATGGTTTTGGCAAGAATACGGGCACAGGTGGTTTTACCCACGCCCCTGGGACCGCAAAACAAAAAAGCATGCGCCAGCTGGCTATTTTTAATGGCATTTTTTAAAGTGGTGGTTATATGCGACTGCCCGACCACTGTAGAAAAATTCTGGGGCCTGTATTTTCTTGCTGAAACAATGAATTTATCCATACCTGCGGCGAAGTTACGCGAAAAATGAGTTTTAATTTGGAATGAAAAGGTGAGAAACCGGGATGTGGAAAAACCTGCATCGCCCTTTCTTCCGCCAGCGTTTACCCATCCGGTCAGGCGGGCTTGTGCCCGGTGTGCTCTGTGATGGGATGAGGGCCGCGCAAAAAAAGGGTTGCCTTTCAGCAACCCTTAACGGTATTACCCGTTTTGATACCAACTGCTAACTCTTAATAACCCGTATTATTAGGTAGTAATTTTGGATTTACATCTATTTCCTGTTTAGGCACGGGAAACAGCAATTGCTTTTCTGCAAACGTGGCATTGAACACAGTTTTATGTCCTACAAAATTGTCCCAGTTGCCGGTAACATCGTTGTGTACCTTGCGCGTACGCAGCATATCAAACCACATCTTGTTTTCAAAGCAAAGTTCATAATAACGCTGTATCCAAACTTCTTTCTCAAATGCATCCTGGCTAAGGGCGCCAATCGGTGCCAGTTTGGCCCTGGCGCGTATATCATTTACCTGCTGAATGGCAGTGGCATTGGGCGAACCATCTGCCCGGTTTTGCGCTTCTGCATACATAAGTTTTACATCTGCCAGCCGGTAGAGCGTATAGTTGAGATCAGCCTTCAGCGTGTTTACTACGGCTGTAGAATCAAACCACTTGTAGATATAAGGTCCCTTAAAAGTAACGGTCACGCCTGTTTTTGCATTGGGGTAACTGCGGTAAAAAAACTGGCGTTCCTGCACCCGTTTGTCGCCTGCCGGAAAGGAAGCAATAAATTCAGCGGTCGGATATACGGAACCGTACTCATCTGAATACCGTGATACACCTGAATAGTTAGGAATGGTAAGTGGTGTCAATGGATTGTTGGATGGTACCGCTGCGGCATACTGCACCTGGAAAATAAATTCACCGCTATTTTTATTCGCCGGTTTATTCATATCCGTGTATTCCGGAAATAATGTATAGCCTCCATTGGTAATTACTTCCAACGAACGCCTGGCCGACTCAGCATAGGCGGTATTACCTCCATTAATGGCGGCACCTGCATAAGTAAGGTATACTTCTGCCAGTATTGATTTTACAGCACCCATTGAAATAAGGCCTGAACTGGTTTTCCAGGCCAGCGTAGATTTCTCTGCAATCAGCAGATCAGGAATAATAATACTGTCGTAAATATTCTTTGCCGGGCTGCGCGGAATATTCAGCGCAGTATAGTCTGTGGGCACTTCAGTGACATTGGGAACCGCACCATACATTCTTACCAGGAAAAAATAATAAAAGGCCCTCAATGTACGGGCTTCTGCCAGCATATTTGCCTTGGTGGCGGCATCCAGTCCGGGGGCATTAATATTGGGCAGCAATTTTATGGCCTGGTTGCAGGCACCTACACCCTTGTACAGGTTTTGCCACCAGGTGTCTACATAAAATGAAGTGGGGTTGTAGCTCAAATTTTGAAAATTGATAAAGCCAGTCTGTCCCAGATCGCTGTTAGACTTGCCGGTCATGAACTCCATCAGGTTCCAGGTGTTGCCACCGTAAGAAGAGGGCTGGCCACCCAGCATAGAAGACTGCAGGTTCTGGTAGCAGACATTGGTTAATGCCCGTGCAACTTTCAGTGTTGATAAAGATGATTCCGGGGTAATAAAATTGGTGGGCTTTTCTTCCAGGAATTTCTTGCAGGAGACGGCAAGCAGGATGACCGCACCGATGGCTATATATTTAATTTGCTTCATGTTCGGTTTTTTTTGCAATTAGAAATTGAGTGTAACACCAAAATTCCATACACGTGGACGCGGGTAAGAGAAAAAGTCAAGGTTTTGCGAGAAGGAACCATTGGCGCCGTAAGAACTATTGTAGGTATCCACTTCAGGATCGTACCCGCTGTATTTGGTGCTTACGAAAAGATTCTGCACACTGGCATAAAAACGCAGCTTGCTTATTTTATACCTGTCCAGGAAGCCGGCGGGCAGTGAATAACCCAGTATAAAGTTTTGTCCGCGGATAAATGAACCATCTTCTACCCACCAGGTATCAAATTTGGAATCCTGTGCAAACTTGTAATTTCTTACCTGGGAGATCATGGTGTTCTGGTTGGTAGGTGTCCAGGCGTTCAATACTGTTTTCAAACTATTGGCAATGGTTTGCCGGTCTTCTACAGAATGCTTGAAAGTGGCGGCAGTGTTTATACCCTGTACAATGCGGATATCGAAGCTGAAATCCCAGTTTCTGTAATTAAGTGTGCTGTTAAAATTAGCCGTCCATTTGGGATAAGCCCTGCCAATGATGCTGTAATTTTCACTGCCATCTGCATTCAGTAAGTATTTCCTGTCGCCGGGCTTAAGATTCTGTGTTGCAGCCAGCGCTGCTTCTTTATCGCTGTAGGTGCCCAGGCGGGTTCTGCCCCAGAATGAACCTATGGGTTGGCCTACGCGCAGAATATTCGTTTGTCCCAGGAAGTTAGGACCAGGAAAAATATCTGCATTGCCATCTTTCAGTTTTAGGATCTTGTTCCTGTTGGTAGAAAAAATAATATTGGTACTCCAGGTTAAATTTTTGGTTTTGATATTCACCGTATTCAGGTTAAGTTCAAACCCGGTATTTCTTACAGAACCAACATTTACATACACAAAATTATTGTTCAAACCGGCCGACCAGGGAATGGGCGCCTGCAGCAGCAGGTCTTTGGTAGTGCGGTTGTAATAATCCACATTTAGAGAGATGCGGTTATTAAACAATCCCAGTTCAAGACCAACGTCAGCCTGCTGCGATATTTCCCATTTTAAATCGGGGTTGCCCAGGTAGCTGGGTATCAGTGTTGACTGCAGTGCGCCGTTGTACACTGTGGTGCTGGGTTGAATTTGTGCTATGGACTGGTACTGGCCAATTTCCTGGTTGCCGGAGGCCCCGTAGCTGGCACGAATTTTCAACTCACTGATGTGCCGGCTCTGTTTCATAAAATCTTCTTCCGAAACTCTCCAGGCAGCACCTATGGATGGGAAGAACGCATACTTATTGTTTTTTCCAAATTTGGAAGAGCCATCATACCGGCCGGTGGCAGTGAACAAATACCTGTTCTGGATATTATAAGTGACGCGTGCAAAATAGGAGTTCATGGCCCAACGGTAATCCTGCGACTCTGAAGCAGAGCGAACGGAGCCTGCCTGCAAATAATTCCATTGAAAAATATCATCAATAAAATTCTGGGTTTCTGCCCGCATTCTTTCCTGGGTAAATGCCTGCCATGAAGCGCCCAGCAGGGCCGTCATTTTATGATTTTTGTTGATCTGCCTGTTCCAGGTTAGATAGTTCTCAGACTGCCAGTAATTATTGAAAAAACTGTTCAGGTTGGCAACTCCGCCCTGGTCAAAAGAGAGATTGCGTAAATCCTGTGCAGAATAAAAATTATTCTTCTGTGTATTGAGGTTAAATCCAAAATCAGATTTAAAATCCAGGTCCTTGGTGATATGGAACAACAGGTAGGTATTGCCCAGGGTCTGGAAATTGTTGTTCAGGGTATAACGGTTATTGGCAATATGCACCGGGTTGGTACCGCCTTCCAGTCCGTCGATACTGCTATTACCCGCCCAGGTGCCATCGGGGTATTTCACCGGCAGAATAGGTACAGCTTCATTCACCATGCGGGGAACATTCAATCCTCCATTGCCATCCGATACTACTTTCTGACGGCTCTTTATCATAGAAAGGCTGCCACCTACTTTCAGCCATTTGTTCACATCGTTGTCAATCGTAATCCTGGCAGAATAGCGTTTGAAACCCGACTTAATCATAATACCATTTTGATCCAGGTAGCCCAATGAAACACTGAAAAGTGTTTTTTCGCTGCCACCCTGGAAGTTCAACTGGTGGTTCTGGGAGAAAGCGGGTTTGTACACTTCAGACTCC
>JANPGT010000653.1:0-2763 GCA_031424135.1 Chitinophagaceae bacterium | reverse complement strand
GCCATTGGTTTCAGCCGCCTCAACATGGGTATTTTTTTTCACAGCTCTTTCGTTGGCCAATTTCATTGATTCAATGGTTTTCTGCCTGGCTACCACGGTATTAAGCGAATCGATGGTTTTCTGCTTTGCTGCAGCCGCCTCAGCGGCCTTGTCAGCGCCGCTGTTACAGGCGCTTAACACGCTGGCTATCAAAATAAAAGACAATAAATGTTTCATAAAGTGGTTGTTTTTAGGTGTTTATAATTACTATACCTAGTGGACAAAATCGTGCCATTTTTATTGTTCACCTCTTAGCTGGAAACCAGTTCGGCCGCCCGCCGGCATCTATTTTATTAATCATAGAAGAACACTAATTTTAATAGTAACCCACCTGCTTAATAATCATTCCGATAAATATCATCGAAACAAATCGTCTTATCATCACAACACTCGATATTCCGAATGCACCATTTATATTGAAGCTTACCAACAGCCCGGGCTGGCTTGAATTTATTGGCGACAGGGGTATAAAGACAATTGAAGATGAAGAAAAATATATCATCAATGGTCCCATGTCCAGTTATGCTGAATATGGCCACGGGCTTTATCTTGTTTCATTAAAAGACGGCAATATCCCAATTGGCATTTCCGGTCTGCTGCAAAGAACCACGCTGCCAGATAAGGACATCGGCTTTGCCCTGCTGCCAGAATATACCGGCAAAGGATATGCGCTTGAAGCCGCAACGGCGGTAATCCAATACAGCAGGAAGCAACTGGGCATTCAACGCATTGCGGCGATTACGCTGCCCGGCAATGCGCGCAGCATCCGTCTATTGGGTGCTTTAGGACTTACTTTTGAAAAGATGGTACAATTGGAACCCGGTAAAGATGAACTGATGCTCTTTGGAATTGGCTGATGTTATTGGGCCGTACCCTGCAACAGCTTATTTAACGGACTGCTTTTTACCGGGCGTCCTCCGGTGAAAGCCTCCAAATTGACATTATATTAACTTTCACCGCCGTTTGCTGCAAAACCATTTGTACGTGGCATACAACCGCCACCTGCTTGCCAAACTTCCTTAACTTTAATACTATCTATAACCCAGCAACTATGTTTACTAAAATTACCTGCTTCCTGCTTTTCCTGTCATTATTGCTCACCCATCTGTATTCACAGCAAGACGGCCCTCTTCTTTACCGGAAGCGAACTGCTATGATACCCATGCGCGATGGTGTAAAATTATTTACCGTTATCATAGAACCCGTAAACGCCACACAGGCAGCTCCTGTACTGATACAAAGAACACCTTATGGTGCAGATATCAATCTTTCCAAAGATTCGGTTTTTTCACTGAACCAATGGGCGCAGATGTCGCTGCTGGCCAAAGACGGGTATATTTTTGTATTGCAGGATATCCGCGGCAAATACAAAAGTGAAGGCAGCATGGAAATACATCAGCCACTCATTCATGCCACACAAAAAGGTGCGGTTGATGAAAGCACCGACACCTGGGATGCGGTTGACTGGCTGGTGAAAAACCTGCCCAATAACAATGGCAAAGCCGGAATATTCGGTGTTTCTTACCCGGGATGGCTGGCATTGGTGGGTGCAGTGGATCCGCACCCGGCATTAAAAGCTTCTTCTGAACAGGCCTGCATGAGCGATCTTTTCCTGGGCGATGATTTTCACCATAACGGCGCCTTCCGCCTCAGTTATGGCATGGAATATTCTTATGAACTGGAGTTTGATAAAACCACCGATACTGATTTTCCGTTCCCGCAGTTTGATTTGTTTGATTGGTACCTGCAACTGGGTTCGCTGAAAAATGTAAACGATAAATACTTCCATAACAAAATACCTACCTGGAACAATTTTGTAAAACACCCTAATTACGACAGCTTTTGGCAAACCAATTCTCCGCTGAGCTATATACAGTCGGCCCAGATACCGCAGCTGCATGTAGGTGGTTATTATGACCAGGAAGATATTAATGGTCCGCAGCTGATGTACGGACATATGGAAAAGAAAGACAGTTTCAACCGCAACTTTATTGTTCTGGGGCCCTGGAACCACGGCCAGTGGGCCCGCGAAAAAGCGGACAGCCTGGGTAAGATTTCCTTTGGCAGCAATACAGCAGAATGGTTTAAAATATTACAGAAAAAATGGTTCGATTACTGGCTCAAAGGCATTGGTGATGGAAAATTTGAAGAAGCCTATTGCTTTCAGACCGGCAGTAATCAATGGAAAACCTATAGCAGCTGGCCACCTAATGAAGCCGCTGTAAAAAAATTATACGCGGCCGCCAATAATAAAGCAAGCTTCAGCAAGCCTTCGGCGGCGCAGGGCAGCATTGCTTATACCAGTGACCCCGCAAAACCCGTCCCCTACCGCATTCAGCCCATTGAAGCTACCTATGGCAATGGCAGCCGCTGGCGGCCCTGGCAGGTAGAAGACCAGCGCTTTGTATACACCCGCCCCGATGTGGTAAGCTTTACGCTTGACTCGCTGACGGAAGATCTGTCTGTAACCGGTAAAATTACCGCCCACCTGTTTGCCAGCACCACGGGCACTGATGCCGACTGGATAGTAAAACTGATAGATGTATACCCGGCATTTGACCAGCGCAATGTTTTAATGAGCGGTTACCAGTTACCGGTAGCCATGGAAGTATTCAGGGGACGTTTCCGTAAAAGCTTTTCCGCACCGCAGCCGCTGACACCCAATAAACCGGAGGAATTTTTGATAGACCTGCACCAGATCAACCATACTTTCTTAAAAGGTCA
>JANPGT010000652.1:0-3282 GCA_031424135.1 Chitinophagaceae bacterium | reverse complement strand
ATTTGCCGGCCGGCAGGATGCAGACTTTGATCCGTTGACCAACCAGCTATACCTTACCACGGTAGTAAGTGCACAAAACATCGTAAGCGATCTCAGAACAGTTGACGTCAATACTGGCGCATCATCTATTATTGGTTCCCTCGGCGGACTTTCTTCTATTGATGCCACCGCCATAGCAGGGCCGGGTTACCTGTATAATTGGTCGCCGGCAGCCGGGCTCAGCGATTCCCGTTTATCCGTACCGGTGGCAATGCCACTGGCCACCACCACCTATACGCTGCAGGTAACTGATATGTGCGGTAATACGGCCAGCAGCCAGGTAACGGTGCATGTAAACACCGCAAAGCCGGCGGTGTCAATAAAAGCACCCATTGACAGTATTTGCGTAGGAGAAACAGTAAGACTGAGCGCTACAAAAAGCAATACCTATAGTTACCAGTGGTACCGGAACGGGCAGCCGGTGGCAGCTGCCAGAGACAGTTTTTATATAGCTACCGCAGGCGGTCAATACACAGTGAGGGTGCAATCGGGTGTGTGCGACAGCTTGTCGCTGCCCTTTACTGTAAAGACATGTGAAATAAGAATGAACAGTAATGAACCTGCCCGGGTCTGCAATTATTATTTTTTCGATAGCGGTGGTGAATTGGGTAATTACGCCGATAATGAATCATTCACCAGGACTATTACGGCCTCCATTCCGGGCAGCCTGCCACAGGTAACCCTGGATTCTTTTAACACCCAGGTAAACGATCTGCTGTATGTATACGATGGGCCCAGTGCTGCATCTGCACTACTGTGTATATACAGCGGTCCAATAAAGGGCCCCTTAACGGTAAGGGCTTCCACCAATACACTCACCCTTCGTTTTGTGAGCAATGGATCAGTAAACATGGTGGGATGGAGTGGTATCATCAGTTGCTACCAGCCTAAAGTATACCGCAGCAGGCAGACGGGCAATTATGACGATGTAAATACCTGGGAAGTAAAATCGGGCAATGATTTTATTATTGCTGATCACATCCCATTGGCAGACGAGGATAGTATTATTATTCAACCAGGCAATGCCGTTACCATCAGCAGTGCGTTAACGCTGGACCAGGTATGGGTAAAAGCCGGTGCGGTTTTAACCCTGTCGGGCGATGGCAACCTGGCCCTCAAAGACGGACCGGGCGATGATTTGCTGGTAGATGGTGTGCTGGAGATGACTGGCAATACCTACCTGTCGGGCCTGGGGAAAGTAAGGCTGAATGGACGCCTTAACGCCATTACCACCAATGGGCAAAGTATTTATTCGGCGCTGGAGGTTGCCGGCAATGCACCGCAAACTATTACTACTGCAAGTAGTCTTTCCAGCCTCTATATCACCAATCCAATGGTGACCATCAATATCCAGGGCTATGTATCCATAGACACACTTGTTGTGAATAACAGCGCTGCTGGCGTGGTGACTATCAACGGAGGACCCTTCCTGAACATCCGCAACCAGTTAAACCTGCAAAATGGAAGAGTGAAAATGACCAATGGTACGGTGTTGAATATTCCGCAAATCTCTTCCATTGCAGGTGGCAATGCCGGCAGTTTTGTAGAAGGTGCACTGAGGAGAAACAGTATGGCTCCCGGAACAGTAAATTTTTTCTATCCTGTTGGCAATGGCGTATACCGTCCGGTAAGCCTGGTAACCAATACCCCACCCAATTACAGTTCATCTTACCAGGTAGAAGTAGCCAATACACCCACCATTAACCGGATGCTGCCGACTGGTATTAACGCCATCAGCAGTAAAAGGCATATTACTATTTCAAATGAAGGTTCTTCACAGGGGCCATACGGTGCTACAATAATACTTTCCTATGGACAGGATGATGGCGTAACAGATGCGGCATCGCTGCGCATTGTGAAAGATGATGGGGCCGGCGGCTGGATGGACCTGGGCGGCGCCGGCGCTTCCAACGGAAAAGGCAGCATTGCTTCTACCATCAATTTTACCAGCTTTGGCGATTTTTTACTGGCCAATGCTGCGGGCGGTAATAATGTACTGCCGGTAAAATGGGTAAAGGTAAATGCGCAGCAGGCGGGCAAACAGGTAAGGGTAACATGGACAGTGAGTGGAGAGATAAATGTAAGGGACTATACGGCACAACGTTCAGCAGACGGTATTTCATTCAAAGACCTTGCCCTGGTTACGGCCACTGCATCATCCGCCGTTGAGAAAAAATACGGCATCAATGATCCGTTGCCGCTGAAAGGCCCCAACTATTACCGCATTAAGCAAACCGACAGTGATGGCCGCAACGACTATAGCAAAACAGTAATGTTGACGATGAACAATGCCGCTGGTATTGTATTGCTGCCCAACCCTGCCACGGAAACCATTACCATTCAAAACAGCCAGCTGATACAGCAGCTGCAATGCTATAACAGCAATGGGCAATTGATCTATGAAGTAAGGCCTGCTGCAACGCGGCATACCATTGCCATTCAGCAATGGGCCGCGGGTATTTACCATGTAAAAATTATCATTGGTGGAGCAGTGGTAACCGGCAGGTTTGTAAAAAAATAAGATTACTCATTTGCATGCAGCCCCTTTGCCGGTAAGGCAAAGGGGCTTTCTATAGTAAAAGCGTCCGGAAAGGGACCTCCTTACAAATATGAAGCAAAACCCTGCAACGGGCAATACAGTATTCCCATGCAGCATTGGGCAGCCAGTATTTACCATGTAAAAGTTGTCGCTGCAGGCAGTTTATTACCGGCCAGGTTCGTAAAAAAGTAACTAACAGGAGTATGCGATCAAAAAAGTATTTTGTTGTCGGCAAAGGCATTTTACCGCCATGGCAACTGTTATTTGTAAGTCATTAACAAAAAGAATATAATATTTTTTTCTGACGGCAATGCTTGTGTACTAAATTAAAAACTAGCCAGTTATGGTGACAGCCCTTGCTGTGTGCCGGTTAAAAAGTTGCTGCTGTGCTGCAGGAATGCCTGTTTTCAGGTGCAGGACATTATGAAATATCAAATATTCTTTTAATCTTGTGCCGGAATAAGACATCATCCTTCAACAGGTACTGATGCAATGGATACACGTTATAATAAACACTGGCAGCACCGGTGTTTTACAGTCTCCCATAAAATAACGTTTCCGCAGAAATTCTATCCTCCCGAATCACCGACCGAACCCAATCTCCTGGTTTTTTTTTAATCCTCAACCCAATTGAAATGTTCAAAAATCTGTTGATTTTTGCCGTAGTATTGTGCTTCTGCAATATCATTACTGCCCAGGATGTA
>JANPGT010000651.1:0-11281 GCA_031424135.1 Chitinophagaceae bacterium | reverse complement strand
ATATGGCCGAACAGGTGATCAGCACAGCTGAATTCGTGATCCGCAAAGATAAATTTGGATTTGAAATGGTAAAAACCAGCAGGTATTCCACCGGGCAGATAGACAGCCAGTGGACGGACGAAATTAAAAACGAATTCATAAAATGGCTTGAGCAGCACCCTGAGTTGGGGAAAATGAGTCGCCCTGAGTTGGACAAAGTAATGAGTAAAAGAACCTGGTAAAATGAATGTGGAAATGTAATGAATGTGGAAGTGTGGAAATGGATGATTAACAAAACAATTAATTAGTACAAAAAATTAAAATATATCTATGGCAAAAACGATTGCCAGGCAGCGATGGATCCGCCTGATACCCGTCGCTTTCATCACCTACAGCCTTGCCTACCTTGACCGTGCAAATTTTGGATTTGCCGCCGCAGGTGGCATGGCAAAAGACCTGAACATTACTGCATCAGTATCTTCATTATTAGGCTCCCTGTTCTTCCTGGGCTATTTCTTTTTTCAGATCCCCGGTGCCTTGTACGCTGCCAACAGGAGCGCCAAAAAATTAATCTTCTGGTCGCTGATTGCATGGGGCGCTCTGGCAATGGCTACCGGCCTGATCAGCAATATCTATCTCCTGGTGGTGATCCGTTTTATGCTGGGCGTAGTAGAAAGTGCGGTAATGCCTTCCATGATTATTTTTTTAAGCAGGTGGTTTACAAAATCAGAACGTTCGCGGGCAAATACTTTTTTAATATTGGGCAACCCCGCTACCTTACTATGGATGTCCATATTATCAGGCTATCTCATAAAATCTGTAGGTTGGCGCTGGATGTTTATTTATGAAGGACTGCCGGCTATTATCTGGGCATTCTTCTGGTGGAGGCTGGTGGAAGATGCACCCAAAAATGCGCAGTGGCTGAGTGAAGAGGAGAAACAGGATTTGGAAGAAACGCTGCTGCAGGAACAGCAGGGTATTAAACCTGTGAAGAACTATGCAGCTGCATTCAAATCCAAAACCGTTGTATTGCTTTGCCTGCAGTATGCCTTGTGGAGCATTGGTGTATACGGCTTTGTGATGTGGCTTCCTTCTATTATTAACGCAGCCCCCGGCGCAGACATTGTAAAAACAGGATGGCTGGCGGCCGTGCCATTTCTACTGGCTATTGTGGGTATGCTGAGTGCATCGCATTTCTCTGATAAGACTTTGAAAAGAAAAATTTTTATCTGGCCATTTTTACTGGTGGGTGCAGTTGCTTTCTATGCTTCTTATATGGTAGGCACCAGTAATTTCTGGCTATCATTTGTGTTGCTGATTATTGCCGGCGGCGCTATGTATGCACCTTACGGGCCATTCTTTGCTGTGATCACAGAAATTTTACCGCGTAACGTGTCCGCTGGTGCCATTGCCTTAATCAATAGCCTGGGTGCACTGGGTTCTTTTGCGGGTTCTTACCTGGTGGGTTTTCTAAATAGCAAAACAGGTGGCTTCGGCGCTTCTTATATTTTTATGGCCGGGTCGCTTTTCCTGGCGGCTATTATTACCATTGTTGCGTTAAAAGGTTCCGGTAAAACAATGGCAGCTGCGGCCCCGGAAAATAATCCCCTGCGCATGGCCGGCAGCGGCGCATCATGAAGAAAAATAATCTGGAAAATTTTTCGGTCATTATTAATATCAAAATACAACTGCATTGAATAAGTCTGCTCTTTATAGATTGATACTGGGCCTGGCCGCGCTCTGCCTGCTAACAGCCCTGGTTTTAACCGCCACCGGGCATGTGGCCAAAGCAGGATCGCTTTTTATTGGCTTCTTTGCCCTGTTGGGTATTGGCATCAGGGGGTACGAACACCTGAAGGGCTTTACCTATACCGTAATGATTTTTGCGGCCGTAGTAACTGCCCTGTACTACCCATCTTATTTTGTTGAGATGAATGGCTTCAGGTTTGCAACCCTTATTACACCATTGATACAGCTGATCATGTTTGGCATGGGTACCTCTATGGGACTGCACGATTTTGCAGGGGTGGTAAAAACACCACGTGGTGTTTTTATTGGCGTGGTAAGCCACTTTATCATTATGCCGCTGATAGGTTATTCACTGGCCAGTATGAGCGGATTACCACCAGAGATTGCAGCAGGCATCATTCTTATCGGCTGTTCTCCCAACGGCATGGCATCTAATGTAATTTCTTACCTGGCCAAGGCCAACCTGGCGTTGTCTATTACCATTACTGCGGTATCTACCATGCTGGCACCGTTTATTACACCTTTCCTGATGAAATTTTTGGCGGGCGCCCTGGTACAGATAGATCCATTAAAAATGATGTGGGATATTTTTAAAATGGTCATCATTCCTATAGGCGCCGGTATGCTCTTTAATAAATTGCTGCATGGAAAGGCAAAATGGCTCGACAATGCCATGCCTATTGTATCTATGCTGGGGATCGCCTTTATCATTGTGATCATTACCGCAGCGGGCCGCGACAGCCTGTTGAAAATTGGACCACTGCTGATATTGCTTGTCCTCATTCATAATATCTCCGGGTATACGCTGGGCTATTTTACCGGCCGTCTTTTTAAAATGAGCGAACGCGATTGCCGCACCATTGCCATAGAGGTAGGCATGCAGAACGGCGGACTGGCTTCCGGGCTGGCCAAAGAAATGGGCAAGATGGCTACCGTAGGACTGGCCCCGGCCATATTCGGTCCGCTGATGAATGTTACCGGTTCCATACTTGCCTCTTACTGGCACCGCAAACCACCCAAAGAAGAGGCAGGCGCTATTGACACGGCAGCGCTACCGGTAACCAATACGTGATTATTCAGCAGTTGATGCGCTATTTTACAGAGAAAGTGCTTACCGCACTTCCAGCCAATCCTTCTGCAGTTAGTCCCTGCACAACAATGGTATAGTTGCCTTTCATATCAGATGAATAAAAACTGAATTGTTGCTTACCATCTGTTCCTGTTTTAACGGTGGGCGACCAGTACAATAAATTTCTCAGGTCGGGAATACGGCTTTGCTGCTGCTGGCTGGTTTCGTATTGCGGCGAATAAAAAATTCTTTGCCGCTGCAACCCTTCATATTCAATCACTACAGCATTGGGATCAAGTTCATACCCGCCCAGGTCTCCCTGGTAACTAATATAACTAACTACCCCATCGTTTACCATCGCGCCCAGGAAATGCTTATGGGTAAGCACATCTATCTTTTTAATTTTCAGCGGATCCAGTGCCATAATCTTATTTACATTGTTCACCGGTAAACCATCCATCAATACCAGTGGCGGCTGCTCAAAAAAATCTTTGAACACGCTGTTTACAACACTGAAACTGAAGCCGTCGGCCTGCTTTCTTACCCTTACATCTGTCACAAATTCCTTCATCACTTCTTCCATGGTAGTGAAGCGGGTATAATCATCCAGGTAGTACTGCCTGTCAGGCTTTCCATAAAATAAATTTGTATCAACGGCCGGCTCAGTAAAGGAAAGCCGCTTTCTTTCCGGAAGGTAAGCATTGTCGGCCTGCACGCTGATGCTGCGGTTCAGCAGCTGATCTTTCCATTTATTCAAATTCAACAGCGTGGGGAAAAGATGGGTACTGAACTTATCTGAGAAGGGGTTTACAATATTTATCTTGATGTTACTGTCGGCCGCGTTTACAGGCTGTAGTATCATTTCATTACTGCTGTAAAAATCGTTTACGTTAAACCGCACAGTTCCATCTGCTTTACTAACAGCACTGCGCAGTTCAAAGTGTTCGCCCGGAAGTGTTAAAGTAGTAAGCACATTTTTTTTCGGAAGGCCGCTTACCTTATTGATAACTGAAGCATTGATAACAGGGCCTTCATGCTCTGTAATAAATTCAAAAGCAGGCGGCCTGCGCTGCAATACATCTGCCCAGGCAAACCGCCGCCATCCCTGGGTAAGCAGCAGGTTACTGATGGCTGCTGCAGCGTTGGCACTGCTGTCAGTAAAATAATATTCGGGGGAGGCTATTGCACCCGTCAGTTCCGACTGCAGCAGCAGCCAGGACTGTATATCCTGGTATTGCAATGGCTGCATTGAATCAATCATAAAAACCGCTACCGACATATCTGCTGCCAAAGCGCTGCCTGGTTGACCTTCGGTTTGCAGGGCTACATTTATCTTATTCCTGCTGTCATATACGGGCTTATCCGTTTTTGCTGTTATCAACAGTTTATATACGGGCCGCTTAAAATACAGTCTTTCACAAACCGGTTGGCGTGCTTCGTCAAAAATGGTAATATCAGATACCCCATCTCCCAGCATGCTTTTGCTTAACTGAAAAACTGCCTTTCCATTACTGGTGGCAGCGGTAAGCACCTGCTTTACCAGCTGCCTGGTATGTACAAGAAGATACACTGGTAAATTATTGAATTGGTTGCTGCTGCTGACCGTTACTGTTACTGTATCCGAACCAGGTTCCTCTCTGCAATTCATTACATAGCCCTGGTCGTAGGCAGATGGCAGGCGTTGTACGATGCTGGTATCGTTGATAAAAAAAACGGCGCGGTACGATTGTTCATTTTGGGGTATCAATGAACAGCTACCCATACCAAAGCGCAATGTCTGCAGGCGGGCAATGGTATCATTTTTTCCGGCTATCAGGTAGCCCGATGCGTCCACCCCATTTCCAAACTGATCTGTAATCTTAAAACCCACTACCGATCCGATATTTTTTACCAGGTTACCGCCTTCCGGAAAAAATTCAACCTGGTAGCGTTTCTTTGGTTCAGCTGTTTTCAGTACCGGTTCTTTTAACGTATTAACAATACTGATGGGCTGTTCAAAATAATAACTGGCGCTGAAATTTTTCATCCGGCTGGTATAGGCCCTCAATATATAATTGCCGGAAGCCAGTGAGGACGGAATAATAAAAGACCCGTCACCCGGCCCTTCCTGCAGGGCTATTTTAGCCTGCATCACCGGCTTTTGCTCCTCATTGATAATTTCCACATAGGCCACTTTGCTGAGTGTTGAAGGCTTATGGAATGATTCGTCTACACAGTATATTTTAAACCATATGATTTCACCGGCCAGGTAGAACGTTTTGTCCGTATGAACGAAAAGTTTTTCCTGCAAGGCATGCAGCTGGTACTGCACAAACTTGTCCCGCAAGTCATCTGCCAGTGCAGATTGTGCCAGCCCACCCAGGGAACTGAGTAATAAAAGTAAAAAACAATTGATCAGTTTTTGCATATACCAGTTCGTTTGAAATCTTTCATTTTGCATCCAATCTGTTTACCAGAACGCTGGCTTTTTATTGGTACCCCCGCTTAAGGTGCAATCCAGGCAGGTATTTTTTGCCAGCACCACGGGACCACCGGAAATATAATACCACACTGCATAGCTGTTATCCGGCACGTTTACCAGTAAAAAATTGGATGGGTTTTGCGCAACATTCACCAGCTGGCAGTTATAACTACCCGGCGGCGCCTGCCAGTTCTGCAAATCAGCACTGTTAATAAAAATTCTTTTTTCTGTTACGGTGCTGGCGCTGATATATCCCACCACCGGTTCGCTGGCATTGGAAACAGCATGGATATTGCCTTCCAGCTGGCTGGGTTGCAAATCAAACAGGGTGCCCAGCTGCTGTGAATTCTTTTGAATAATCTGCCAGTAAAAATAAGCAGCCGGCGTTAACGCATATTGCTTCACCAAAAAGCTGGCGCGGTATTGCAGGGTAGAATCATTTTGCAGAATGGTTCCAATGAGGGCGTTGCTTATAACGTCCTGGCTGAGTGCTGAAGACGTGCCTATCATGATACCAGTAGACAATGTGGTATTGTAACACACATGCACCTGTTCTGCCGGATCACGCACGTATACCACGCCGTTATTGATACCCCATACAGTTTCCAGTTGCGAATGGTATTCCCAGGTTTGTACATACTGCCAGCGGTAAAAACGCGTATTATTAGCAGGGTCATGGGTATTTACAAATAATTGAACACCCTTGCTGTCCTGCTGCCAGCTTACACTGTCTATGGCCGGCGTTTGTTTTGCAACAACCAAATCAGACTGGTATTTTTTTCCGGCAGCTGTAATCACCACAATCCGGTATTGCACGGTAGCATCCAGCGTAAGTGCGTTACTGTTGTAGTTGCCCTGGTTGCCGGTTTCCTGCAACGCGTAGGTTGTACCGGCGGCAGACTGAATAAGCACACTGGCATTTTGTTCTGGTATGCTGACAACAGTATCAGTAAGGTTTTTTGTACGCGATAAAACAATGGTAGTAACGCCGCCCGGGCTGGTATTGATAAATCCGTCTATCACCAGGTAATTGTCTCCGCTGGTAAAAACAACAGGCGTATAAGGCTTTTTACATTGTGCCAGCATCATCAGCAGCAACGCCATCAGCAGGTATTTCAATTCTATGGTCCGCATGGTCAATTGCTAAAATTTAATATTATAGGTGACAAAAGGAATAGCTGTTCCAAAAATTGATAGCTGGTAGCCGTTTATCTTACCGTTCTCCTGCACAAAATAGACTGAATAAGCATTCTGCCTGCCCGTGAGGTTGTACACACCAAACGACCAGGAATTGTGAAACCGCTGTTTTACCTTATGATTTCCTTCAAGGCTAAACGAAAAATCAGTGCGGAAATAATCCGGCACCCGGTATTGATTACGGTCTGAGTACAGCAGCGAACTGGCGCCGCCCAGGTTAAATATGCCAATGGGCAGTGTAATGGGCCGGCCGGTGCTGTACACCACATTTAACGACATACTGTAACGGTGAGAGAACCGGTAATTGCCGATGAAATTTACATTGTGCGGTTTGTCAAAACTAGCCGGGTAATAATTTCCTTTATTAATGGTTTGCCCTGCAATGGGATCATCTGCCTGTAAAAATGTTCTTGAGAACGAATAGCTCAACCAGCCATTTACCTTACCGCTGTTTTTCTTTATCAGCAGTTCCACACCGTACGCCTTTCCCCTGGTATTGATAACATCGGTTTCAATATGATTATTCAGCAGTAATTGCGCGCCGCTTTTGTAGTCAAGAAAATGCCTGGTTTGCTTGTAATACACTTCCAGCGAGGTCTCAATGGTATTGGCCCTGAAATTCTTATACAGCCCCAGCGACAACTGTTTTCCCTGCTGCGGCCGAATATGCGGATCACTCAGCTTCCAGATATCTGTGGGCGAAACATTAACTGTATTGGAAAGCGAATGAATATATTGCTGCAAAGTATTAAAGCTCAGTTTAAGAGAAGTACTGTCTGATAAAGCATACCGGAAAGCGATTCTTATCTCAGGTGCGTGGTAGGTTTTAATGATTTTCCCGGAACCATAGCTGCTGGTACTAACAATGGTGGCCGTATCTCTCGGCAACCCCTCAGCGTAGTTGTTTATCTGCCGTGGGCCGAAATAATTAAACAATGAATAGCGCAACCCGGCATTCACAGAAAGTTTGGAACTGATAGCATATTGGTCGCCCAGGTACAGCGCAGTTTCCAGCCCCTGTTCAGCCGGCAATACATTGGGTGTTACCAGTGACTGCTGGCTGGCTGGCGTAAATGAACCCGGATGCAGTTTGTATAAAATGGTGTTCAGGCCATAGCTGATGGTATGCCGGTAATTGGGAGAGTAACTGACATCTGCCCTGAAATAATCCTGGTTAATGTCAAAACCCAGTTTAAAAGCATTTACCTTATTGGCTGAGCTGGAAATGCCGTACTGGTAATTATCCACGCCTGCAGTAAAACCAGCGTATAACTTATTACTGAAGATATGCTTCCACTTAATATTGGCGTTCCTGTTACCGTATTTGTAGGTGGTATCATTGTTCAGGTTAAACTTATCGTTACTGATATAACCGGTAAGGTAAACCGTATTTTTTTCGTTGATGAAATGGCTGATGCGCAGGTTGGCATCATTAAAATTAGCGCGGCTGTTTTTATAGGCGTCTGAAGGAACCGTGTTGAGCAACCAGTTGGAATAAGTGGTGCGTACGCCCGCTATTACAGAGGTCCTGTCTTTGATGAGCGGCCCCTGTATGGTAAACTTTCCCGTTAACGGACCAATGCCCGCAGCGCCCGTCCACTCTTTTTTGTTGCCATCCTGTAAAGAAACATCCAGCACGGAAGAAAGCCGGCCACCATATTTCTCAGGGATGGCACTTTTGTACAGTTCAATCCCCTTTACTACATCGGGGTTAAAGGCAGAGAAAAACCCGAACAAATGACTGGGGTTATAAATGGTAGCGTCATTAAACAATATCAGGTTTTGATCTGCAGCACCGCCGCGTACGTTAAATCCATTGCTGGCTTCCCCGGTAGATGTTACACCCGGCAACGCCAGCACCACTTTCAATATATCAGCTTCACCAAATACTACCGGCACCTGCTTAATCAATTTTATATTCAGCTTGCTTACACCCATCTGCAAACTCCGTGTATTGGAACGCCTTTCTGCAGAAACAATAACGGTTTTAAGGCTGCTGATGTATTCCTGCAGTTCTATATCAAGCTTGCCGTCTGAATATACCATCACCTGGCGCCTGGCATCCTTCATACCCACGCTGCTGATGCTGAGTGTATGGCGTCCCCGGGTAAGCGTGAGCGAATAATACCCAAACTGGTCAGTGTTAACACCAATGGAAGGACTGTCCAGGTACACCGAAGCGCCTATTATACCCTCCCCGGTTTTACTATCTCTTACATAACCTGCCAGGGTAGCATTGGGTTTGTTATCCTTTCCGGCTTTGCTGCCAATTTCGAATAATTTATTTTCTGCAGCCACTTTCAACTTGTCCTTTACAGGGCCGGTCACCGGTGTTTCGCCCTTCTCATCCAATGCTGCCAAATCTTTGCGCGGATTGAAAAAATTAGCCGGCAACGCAGCAAGGATGACAAATTTTTTGGTAATAAAAACACGGTTGCCTGCATCTATAGCATAGTGAAAAAGGGTTTGCTGAAAAGCCTGGTCAAGCAATTGCGGAAGAGAAGCGCGGTTGGCCTTTATAGTAATGGACAGGCTGTCTGTTTCAGCCACGTCAAAATAGAAATGAAACCGGGAAGAAGCCTCCAGCACCCGCACTAATTCTGTGAAAGAAACCGAATTGACATCAATGGTAAAACGTGCAGTATCCTGTGCGCTGACCACCAGGAAACTGAAGAAAAACACTGTCGTAAGCAGGTATCTATTTAAGCAACGGTGCATTTTTACTTTTTAATTTGTCGTAATACGCAGCCACCTGTACCATCGCCACTTCGCGGCGCTTCCTGAAATTAATTTTGTTCTCCTTTATGTATTTAGCCACGGCCTCCTTTTCCGGCCCCATCAAAGAAAGAAAATCATTTTTATCGTTGGCCTGGTAAAAGACATCATTCAGTAATAAAAAATAACTATTGTATACAGCGTAACTGCCTTTGTTGTCAGCAGCATCGTTTGCCTGCCGGGGAACCTTTTGGCGGCGGGCAAAGACTGTCATTCTGCCATCGTGTAATTTTTCGTAAAAACCGGTAGTAATAAAAGAAGGCGTTGAGGAATCTGCTGGTATCCGCACGAATACATGCTGCCCTATATAAAACCAGGGTAATTTTTCGGGTACCAGCTGCAGCTCATTCACCTGCTGGTAATTGCGGATGATTACCTGGTCGGTTACCATATCATACTGCAGCAGCAGGTTTTCATACAGCCTGCCATCATAGATAACCGCACCCGGCAACAGGCTGTCTGATTGAAAAAAAGGTGTTCCTTTTATGCTATGCCCGGTACGCAGGTAGGCTGAACCGTTATAAATATGCAGGTTTTCGCGGACATCGCTGCGGTAGGCAGCCAGCGAATTGCTTACCGACTGGCTATAAAACGCTGAGTCGGTCATGGCCTGCTGCGCAGCCAGTTTACAAAACAGCAATAGAAAAAAAACGGGGGAAATGAATTTCATATATGGTCAACAATGATAATTTACAGCAGGGAAATGCGCCGGGGAGCACACTTTAACCACCTGGCAGTATAAGATACAGTATACCAGCTAAAAGCTGCAACCTAAAGTATAATTAAACCATTTTTTAAGATGAACGGCCTGAAACCGGTGTCGCTGAATACCGCTTACTGCCATTGAAATGCAAAATAGGTGGTTGATTCGTTGCCGGCATTCTGCAATGCATGCGGTATACCGGAAGAAAGAAAGATGATATCGCCTTCGGAGGCGGGGTAAAATTTATCGCCTACCTGCATCGTCACCTTTCCATTTTTGACAATAATAATTTCTTCCTGCCTGTGGGTATGCGGGGGGTGACTGACTTCTCCTTTATTAAGCGTGGTTACATGCATATCAAACTTTTCAAACAAAGCAGTGGGTTTAATAAAAAAATCCCTTCTTTCGCCTTTTTCGGTGGACTTTACCGCGGGTTCCGGCCAGTCCATCAATACGGATCCGCCATTGAATTGCCCCCTTTCGGCATTGATAGCGGGTTTGGTATATTTTATCACGTAGTAGGAAGCCCTGCTAGTGCCGGCGTTAACAGCGCCATGTTCATCGCCGGGAAGTGATAAGGCAAGACCACCTGCTGAGAGCAATTTGCTTCGTCCTTTGATGGTTACCTTAACCATCCCTTCTTTCACAATAATTAATTCTTCAGTGTTGGTATGTGTATGCGGCGGATGTGCTGCCTGGCCGGGCTGTAGTATGGTCAGGTGCGCTTCCAGGTTAGACAAGAGCACGCTACGGCCGTCCATTATCTGCACCCGCTGCCGGCTGGAGTCTTTCACAATGGGCAAGTTTGCCAGCGTATATACATGGGCCTGCAAAGAGTCCTGCTGGGCAATAAGGTTACCGGCAATCGATAGCTGCAGCAATGCAACGGCTAATATGGCTTTCATGCATTAAATATAGGGCAAAGCATTGAGCCCGGGTGCCGGTTTATGAGAAATGCAGGCTTGAAAGCCTCTTCACAATTGCAGGCCCCTCCTCCTGCTGCAGACACAGAAAACATTTTTGCAAAGGCTCAAAACATTTGTACAATGACAAGGAACATCAGGACAATGACCCAAAACATCAGGACAAAGCCCTTCTACTGTTGGTGGAAGCACATTTACATTTTGTAGTGGGCCCACATCATTCTGCAGACGCCGTAAACATCAGGACAAAGGCCCTCTTCAATCTGTGGAAGCATATTTACATTTTGTAGCGGGCCCACATCATTCTGCAGACGGCAAAAAAAGCAGGACAAAGGCCCGGAACATTCTGCAGAGCGCAGCTGCAAATTGTTACACCAACATTTTGCTTTGCTAACCAGTTCAACTTCAGTAAAAAACACTGCTGG
>JANPGT010000650.1:0-6702 GCA_031424135.1 Chitinophagaceae bacterium | reverse complement strand
GAAATAAAATACAACGGACCTGAAAAGACATTTTCTATAGAGGTAGGTACCACCGCTTCTCCCCTGGAAGGCCTGGTATCAGAGAAAATTTTTGGAACACTGGTGATCAGTGCCAAAAAAGATGATGAATTCGTATTCCTTGGATGTGGTTATAAAACAACCATGCTGGGGCTGATTGATAACCACGGAGAGCTGGCGTTGGCGGTGCACCTGAAGAATCCCAAAAGCAGGAACGATCTCACTGCACACTATTTTGAGTATGCACCGGATGATTATATGCGCGAACGGTTTTCTGGCGTGTACATCAATGTATCTGCGCAAATAGGTATTCCTGAAAAAGATGCACTGGGTTTTGATCTATGGGTGGCGAGTGCCCGTTTATGGTTTGCCTATGGGTACAATGCCAACCTGCTGCTCAATTTTGAAGAAAATGCCTACCGGTTAAGTTTCGGCGGTGGTTTTGAATTGGGTATTGAAGCCTGTGTAGCAAAAGTAGCCTGTGTAAACATCAGTGCCAGTATGTGCATACATGTAGAGGGCGGCCGAAACGATGCGCTGGGCTGGAATTTCCAGGCCACGGCAACGGGCAGTGCCAGCCTGGGTGCAGGTATTGGCATAGGCAATTGCAATCCTGGCTGTAACGAGATATCCACTTTTACAGATGGTTGTGTGGGAGGTGCTTTCAAAGTTTGCGGCAATGCATCGGTAGATCTCAATTTCAATGAACGTACCGGGTTGAAATTTAATGCCAGGGCAGGGGGCAATACCACGCCGTGTTTTTAATAAAATGTATGTATGAAAAAGACAATAACATTAATTGTATGCTGGTGTATATGCACCGCCGTATTGGCCCAGCAGCCGAACAGGGGCGTAGCGGGCTCCCCGGTAGTACCCGGACCAAGGGGCGTATTTATTTTTGCCACCGATACCGGCCGTCATTCCGGTAAACCGGATGAGAAATGGTCCTACAATGTATTAAAAGAAGAGAAAAAAGGCAGTGGGTTTAAAAAGATTGCTTCGCTGGGTTTCCCCGCGTCTGCGGCCATACTTGAAAAAAGCCTGGGTACAGATCTGCTGCAGGACATTTTGCAGCAGCGGAAACTACGCTCGGCGCAGGATTTATATACAGTGCTGAAAGCAGGCCGTTTTGATACACTGGGTATCTACCTAAGCAGTCCTGAGGTATTGACAGCGTTGGGGCTTTTGTACATTGATGTAAGTGTTACCAGGTCTGATCCTGGCACCAGTTACCGGCTGGAACAGGCGTATAACGGTTATGCCAAAACGGTATATGAAGTAAACCTGGGGGCCATCCGTTACACCCCTTTCCCGGCGTTTAAACAATACCGGGCATTGATAACAGACAGCACGGCCATGGTTACCTGGTATGCTACCGGGGAAAAGGCGGCTTTCGCAAGCGTCTACACAAACCGTTCATCAGGAAAAGAAAATGTGTTTGATGCCGCCGGGCGGCAGCTGTTGTACGAGCGGAAGGATACCCTTTTTCTGACGTATCAAACGCGCACGCTGCCGGGAAGCAAACTGCTGCTGTTTATCCGCCCGGAAGATGTGGCGGGCAACAGCGGTCTCTCCTCCGATACGGCGCACCTGCTCTCGCTTAATTTTGACAACCGTATCTCCATTGCTAACCTAACGGCGAAGGATACGCTGGGAAGCGTATGGTTGCAATGGGATAGCCTGCCTGCAAAAGCCTGGTGCAGCGGCATTGAAGTACTAAAATCGCGTTTTGCTACAACAGACTATACCGTGATAGATACCCTGCCTGTTACCGCGGTGCAATACCGTGACCGTAAAACAATCGCCGGTAACCTGTATTATTATCAATTGCGCCCGCTACTTTTTGATCTGCCGCAGAAAGGGCGCATTACTCCGGCGGTGGTAAACGTAAAAACTAAATTAGTCCGCCGAAAAATACCTGCGCCACAGGGGCTGGAGGCAGGTGTAACACCCAAAGCGGATATCAGGCTGCACTGGTTGCCCAATGCCGACCTGGATATTTTTGCCTACTATATCCTGCGCGGCAGCTCGGCTTCCAATATGCAGGTGATTTCGCCGGCCATCAGGGATACGGTATTCATTGATTCGCTGAAGGGACTAAATACAGGTACCACCTACCTGTATGCAGTAGCCGCAGTGGACATGGATATGCAGTGGAGCGATACCTCTGCGCCTATCGGATTGCAATCGCCCCGGGGAAACCTGGTAACGGCGCCCGCCGGTATCCAGGCAAGGGTCTCTGCACAGGGCGTGCGGCTAAGCTGGAACGACGTAGCGGTTACAGATGCTACCGTTACCGGCTACCTGCTGTACCGCAGAAAAAAAGGAGATGCCTGGTTTGTGCAGGTGAACGCAAGACCCATTGCAGGCACTTATTATACAGACAGCAGCGAACTGGCTGCCGGCGTTTACGAATATGGCTGCGCTGCGGTAGACGCCTGGAACCACCTGAGTATACTTTCTGCTTTAAGCGCAGTGCAGTGCAGCGGAGAAAATAGCGGGCAGCTGGCATTGTACCCGCCCGCCGGTTTTATGCTGCGCAACCGGACAGACGGTATTGAAATCTCGCTCCCGGCAATGGTACAACCCGCCGGTAAAAAATATAACAGTAACGTTAAGACGCGGTATAACCTCTACCGCAGACTGGTTACCGATAAGATTTTTCGGAAAATTGGTGAACTCCCACCTGGTGCGCTCTCCTATACTGACCGGCAGGTGGTAAAAGATCAGTTGTATGCCTATGCGGTGAGCCTGCAAATGGAACTGGCCGAGAGCAGCAGGAGCGGTGAACAAAGCATACGCCGTAAATAAGCAATGTCAATTGAATGATCCAAACCTGGTAATAAAAAAAATTATGAAATATTCTTTGCTGCTGTTGTATACAATGCTCATCCTGTTGATACTGGACAGCTGTGCCAAACAAAACTTCTTCCAGGAGCCGCCCGATTACCCGGTAATAGACAGCATCGCACCTGCGGCGGGTTTTGTGGGCACACAGATAAGGTTGTGGGGAAGCGGATTTTCTACCTTCACCTCACAGGATACCGTGCGCATCAACGGCGTACGGCTGCGGGTAGACTCTCCCGCTACCAGTACCGTATTACTGGCTACATTGATAGACAGCACCGGCACCGGTACTGTGCAGCTGACGGTAAAAGGACAAACCGCAAAAGGCCCCATTTTCACTTTCCTGGGCAGTGTTGTTACCAGTAACGCGCCGGTGATTACCAGCGCTGATTTTGGCTGGCGTGATGGGACTGGTTATTCCGTGAGTGTGAAAACGCTGCCGGTCACCGACAACGGCATCCGTGTATTGGTGGGTGGCGTAAATGTGCCCATTGCTTTTGTGGTAAGACCGGGCGATCCAAAATACGATCCCAACAAGGGCAACCAGATTTTATTGGCAAGTGATTCCATCGTACAAAGCCGTGCAGATGGTATTTATGCAAATTTTATGGTCACCTTCAACGGGGTACCTTCCAATACTTTTCCATTCCAGATCAAACCTTTTATTGCTGATATATTTTCGCGTCATGGCGACTATCGGTTCGCAGCAGGTGATACCTTAACTATCAAAGGGAATTTTTTTGGTGACCGTACGCAGTTGCCTTCTTCTATTTTTATTGTGTATAATGGGGTGCCGCTGAGCCAGCCCACCATCCTCAGCTGGAGCAATACTGAAATAAGGGCTGCCATGCCTGCTTATCCTTCTGTGCCGGCAAATACAGGTATACCCATGGACGTTCTGGTAGGTACCAAATCATACTTGCTGGGGTCTCCCGTGCTATACCTGGGTACTGCCGTTACCGGGGGTACTGTATATGTAGGAGGGTTTGAAAACAAAGTAGCCAAATACTGGCGGGATGGCACTGCTGTAACGCTTTCGAATCCGGCCTACAACGCCGTTGTAAATTCAATAGTAGTGGCGGGCACTGATGTGTATGCCGGGGGGTATGAAATAAACAATGATGCCAGTCCCGTTAAAGTAGCCAAATACTGGAAAAATGGAACCGGCGTAACACTTACTGATCCTGCAAGTACTACAAGCGTTCCGGAAATAAATTCAATGGCAGTTTCAGGAAGCGATGTATATGCGGCAGGGTATGAAAATATAAATAATAAAGAGGTAGCCAGGTACTGGAAAAACGGTGCGGGGGTAAGCCTTACCGGTAGTTCAGCCAATTCAAGAAATGCAAGGATAAATGCTGTTGTGGTTATAGGCAATGATGTATATGCTGCCGGCTATGAATATGTATTAAGGGTTGATCAGGGTGTTACATACGCTGTGCTGGTAGCCAAATACTGGAAAAACGGTGTAGATATTAAACTGAATGATACCGATGGTTTTGGTACATCCTATGCAAGTTCAATGTATGTTGCAGGAAGCGATGTATATATTGCTGGCTATGCAAATGGAGGTGGTCTGCTTAAAAAAACTGCCAAATACTGGAAAAACGGGGTTTCGGTTAACCTCAGCAGCCAGTCAAGTTTTGAAGCGGAAGCAACTTCTATTACAGTTGCTGGCAGTGATGTATATGTTGCAGGTTACGAAACGCCAACAGCCACAAAGGTTGCCAAATATTGGAAAAATGGAATACCCGTAAACCTTACCGATGGAACAAGGGATGCTATTGCAAATGCCATCACTTTATCGGGTAATGATGTATATGTGGCAGGTTTTGAACTGAATGCTAATTTTCAAAATGTGGCCAAATATTGGAAAAACGGGGTTGGGGTAAATCTTACGGACGGTTCAAAACTTGGCATTGCTACCAGTATTGTAGTAAGACCGTAATCGTTCAGTAGAAAAGAATTGTAAAATTGAAAATGAAAATAATAGTTAGCCGGCAGCTTGCGCTCTTATTCCTGTTTGCGCCCATGTACAAAATGCATATGGCAATGAGACAGGTGTACGGGTTTTGGGTGGCTGGCCCGGCGCCGGGATACGAAAAAATAACAAGGCTCCAGTAAAAACTTAAGTAATCCGCTAACATTGTACATGATGAAAAGAAATAAATTTATTTTTTCGGCGATGGCCCTGCTGGCAGCGCCTTTTGCAGCATTTTCAAAAAATCAAATAACCATGAACAGAACTGGTAAAGGATTTAAGACGGCCGCTGGCGAGGGACGCATTCATGGGCATATCAAACTGAAAGGGGTTAATTCAAATGTGCTGGACGTAAAAATATCCGGCAGTGACAATGATGGCGGTTTTGCGCTGTTTGAACAAACTTCTCTTTCACCGGGGCGTGGCACACCACTCCACGTACATCATTTCCAGGATGAAGTCTTTTATGTTGTGGAAGGAACGTATTATTTCCAGGTAGGGGAAGATACATTTCACCTGGCCGCGGGCGATAGTATTTTTCTACCGATGAAAGTACCGCATGCCTGGACGCAGGTGAGTGAAAAAGGAAAGATGACGGTGCTTTTTCAGCCGGCGGGAAAAATGGAGGATTTTTTTGTGGCGGTGGCCGCCATGGAAAAAGAGCCTACAAAAGAAGAAATGGCAAAACTGTTTGAGGCAAATGATATGAAGATTGTAGGGCCGCCACTTAAAATAGCATAGTGCATGTTGAGGGGTGTCTGGAATCTTGTTGGTGAAAACACCAACAAGGGCAGGGGAAAAGAAATGGCAAAACTGTTTGAGGCAATTGACAGGAAGATTGCAGGAGCGCCACTGAAAATAGCATAATGTGTGGATGGGTGGCTGCTGATTCATCCGCTGCCGCCGTTGTTGGTGTTATCACCAACAACCCGCGTGCTGGCAGGGTAATCAGCCGGCTGCTGGCATACTATAAGGCTGGATCTTGTTGGTGATACTTCGGCAAACTCAGTACACCAACAAGGGCGCTAAACTGTGTTACTCCGTGCCTGTCTGTCTTCGTGGTTCAATACTCATAGTCAAACGAGGCACATTATCCAGGCTGCTGATTCATAAACTATAGGTAACTTTAAAACATGCCTTATTGCCGACTGCTACTTGTAATTGTTTTTTTAAATAGCACAGTTATACTGGCCCAGGCACCTGCCGAGTATTCTTTCCGCCATATTACCCAGGAAGATGGTTTACTGCACAATAACGTGCTTTCCATTACCCAGGATGCAAAAGGTTTTATCTGGCTGGTATCAAAAAATGGATTGCAGCGCTACGATGGTGCCCGTTTTTTGAATTACACCGAAATGCTTACCAATCCTGCCGAACCAAGCGCTACCGGTGCGATGGCCTATGCAGATACTGCTGCCAATTGTGTATGGATAATGAAGGTGAATAAACTGGAAAAATTTGAACCTGCTACCAACAGCTTCACACTATATGATATTGACTCCCTGTACAAGTATCCTGCTTTTCCGCATGAGGAATATACGGATGCAAACAATAGACCATGGTTACTGGGTAGCCGCTCTTCATTTTCCTACGAAAGCAGTACCGGCAAATACGGACTTAATTATTTTAACAGCAGCCCGTTTAACAGCCATGCCAGTAATTCGTTTGTAACCGACAGTACAGGAATGCATACCTGGATGGCCGGCAACCCGGACGGTATATTTCTCTTTGACAAGGCTACTAAAAAAATCTACACTCCCTCTTTCAACCCGCAGCATGATCCAGTGCTGGAAGCCTTCATCAGCTGCCTTACGGGATAAATTTTTTTCTTAATGACAGTGCTGAAGGCTTCCAGC
>JANPGT010000649.1:0-1959 GCA_031424135.1 Chitinophagaceae bacterium | reverse complement strand
CCTTATGATGCTATGTTCTCCACTGCTACCCCGTTTTTTGAAACAACGGTGAGAGGCTCTCCATTTTTTCTGTATTCGGTACAGCAACCGCAAATGCAGGAAGGACGTTCTTACGCTATGATGGTGATAGCAGCCGACCCGCTGGGAAACGGAACTTTCCGCAACAAGGGCCAGAGCGAAGTAATTCAGTTTACCTATGGCAATAAAGAAGTGGGTATTAATGACGAACCAAATCCGCCCCCCGGGAAGGGGATCTCTGTGGAGTACGCAAATCATACATTAAGCGGGCATCTTTCCTGGGCTTTTAAAAAATCAGAAACCGGTTCTTATACACTGTCTTCCGGTGCTAACCAATACGCAGAGGTGCAACAGGCGCCGCTGCAATACGCCGGCGGGGGCAGCAGTTCGCAAACGGCTGATCTTTCTACCAAAGCCATCAGTGCAAGTCCTTACCTGTCTGCCACCGTTTCACCAACTGCTTTTTCACAACAGGCCACCCTAACACCGCTGATTGCGTTTAATGCGGTTGCCGCCGTAAACGCAGATCCCACGCTTCAAAAACTGGTATCCACTACCGTTAGTAAACCCGTTAATTATGGTACTGTAACGCCTGCACCGGCGCTGCCCGGCGGTTTTGTATCTGCTTCAGGCGCCAGCCTTACCACCACTACGTACGAAACAGTTTCGGTCGATACTGCGGGTGAGCGTTTTCCCTTACCAGGCGTATCGCTTACACTCCATGCCAGCATGGTAGCGGGCAGACCCGTGTTGCTGGCTACCGGCAAAACAGATAAAGACGGCAATTTTTCACTTCAGTTTTTGGATCCATCCTATGCGGCCGCAAAAGGGGCCACCGGCCTGCAGCTGTCTGTTGGCAGCACCGATTTTGAAAATACCAATATTGCAGTACCATTGTCTGTTTTAAAAAATACCGATGCGGCAATAGGCAATCACACCCTGCTGGCAAAAACACTGCGTATTTTTCCAAAAATTATATTTGATTCAACAGTAGCGGGTGCTGATAACGGTTATGGTTTTCATATTTACCGGGATGCACGCGACCTGCAGGACCGGCCCTGGCTGGCCAATGAAGGGCAGGCGGGAGCTAAAAAATCTGCCGGCAACCCAGGCCCGGGACAAATGATAGAAATTGCTGCCGACACTATCCCCGCAAGCGGTGACAGCAAAGGCAAACTGAAGCTTCTTTCTGTACTGGATGCAAAAGGAGCAGGCAGGATATTTTTTGGCGGAAATATTTATGTGTCATTGATTCCGGCGTCTGCTGATTATAATGATCGCGGCACGGTTATCAACGCGGTGAATGTTCCATTGCCTTCCAATAAGATTGCAGTGGCCCGTGTGGAATACAAACTCACGCATAAACCTTCGCATATCAGCGGCGCCGTTTCTTTGCCACTGGCAGAAAAGGGAAAAATCCCCGTGCAGGGTGCGCTGGTGCGTGTGATATACAAAAAAGCCGACAGGGAGCCGGGCTTAGACCCCAACGATTTAGTATCACAAACAGCCACGCTGAACAATGGCGGCCTGACTGGCGCAACCGTGACGCCGACGCCCGGATGGACCAATTCAAATATTCACGATCCAGGAATTACAACGCTGCAGGTGCTGGCTTATAGTATAAGTAATACCGGCCTCAGCACCCCTGTAATGATACAGGCACCAAGCCTGGCCAGTGGCAATAACAGTAACAGCCAGCTGACGGCAAAAGCAGTGCTCAATCCCGTTACTGTAGTGCCGGTAGAAACAAATGCCGTTCCTGATGGGTATAAAGCCATTACCACCACCGCTGATGAACTGGGCAATTATTATATTTATTTACCTCCGCTGAAAAAAGCAGCTGACATTTCAGTAGAAGTGATCAGCACACCGGCCGATTTCAGGAAGTTTGCGATTGAAGCGCAGGGTTATCAAAAACCCGTGGCCAATTTTCAGTTAGAC
>JANPGT010000648.1:0-4443 GCA_031424135.1 Chitinophagaceae bacterium | reverse complement strand
TTTTCAGGCGGCGATGATCAATGGTGGCGCTGCCGGCTTTAAGTGATTCAAAATAAAGCGGCCTGTGCAGCAGCTCTTCATTAAAAAACAATGCTGCAACGTTCAGCTTTTTCAGTTCTTCCTGCGTATAACCAAGATAGTTGCAGGTACTGTGATTGCAATCCAGTATGGTGCCATCAAGCGTGTATATAATAATTCCGTCAAATGCATGTTCTACCAGGGTACGGTATTTTTCTTCGCTTTCACCCAGTCTTTTTGCGGCATCTGTTTTTTCCTTTTCAATGGCGCGGTGCCTGAGCGCTGCATCAATGGCCGCCGGTAACCTGGCCAGCCGGTCTTTTAAAACATAATCATCGGCGCCTTGTTTAATAATGCCTGCGGCGAATTCTTCTGATACGGTGCCGGTTACCAGTATAAACGGTATGTGCGGCAGTTGCTGCTGAACAATCTGCAGTGCTTCTATGGCGCTGAACTGCGGCAGGGCATTGTCGGCCAGTACAAGATCTGGCTGAAAGGATGCCAGCTCCTGCAGAAAGGAACTTTTATTGCCAGACAGCCTGAAAATAAACGGCCTGGTTTCCTTTTTCAACAAACGCTGTACAATTTCTGCATCCATAGCGCTGTCTTCCAGCATCAGTATTTTAAGGGTTTCTTGCATTTCAGAAACAGTTAATGAGGGTCTTGATTCAGTAAAAGCCAGTAAAAGCCAATATTTTTTATTGCCTGTGTAAAACTTTCAAAATTTACCGGTTTTACGATATAGCTATTGGCCCCCAGTTTATAACACTTTTGAATATCCGGGTCTTCTTTGGACGAGGTGAGCATTACTACCGGCGTAGTTTTGGTGCGCTCATCTCCCTTGATCTTTTCCAGTACTTCTATGCCATTTATTTTTGGCATCTGAATGTCCAGTAATACCAGCTTGGGAGGGGCGCCAATGCTTCTGAGGCCGGCAAATTTACCGGTGGCAAAAATAAAGTCAAGGGCTTCCTCGCCATCTTTTGCATGGTAACAGGCATTGGCCAGGTGGTGTTTTTTCAATTCCCGCAGCGTCAGTTCTGCATCGTTGCTATTATCTTCTACCAGTAATACTTCTATTGAATTGTGGTTCATACCGTACTGTTTATTTGATAGTATTAATACTGTTGCTGTTTACCCTGCAGGCAGGCTGAAATAGAAGGCAGCGCCTTCATTCAGCACGCCTTCTGCCCAAACCCTGCCACCATGTTTACTGATAATTTTTTCTACAATGGCCAGGCCAACCCCGGTTCCTTCAAATTCATCGGCAGCATGCAGGCGTTGAAAAACCTTAAATAATTTATTGCTGTATTTCTGTTCAAAACCCACGCCATTGTCTTTTATCATAAAAACGAGATGGTTTTGCCGTGCAAATGATTGAATTTCTATGCGCGGGTGCTGCTTTGTGCCTGAATATTTTACTGCATTGGCCATCAGGTTAAACCATACCTGCCTTATGGCTGCCAGGTCGCCGTTTACGGTATGCAGCGGATGTATTATCCACTCGATGGTTCCGCTGCTGGCTTTTTGTTCCAGGTCTTCAATAATATATCTTACCAGTTCATTGTTGTCTATCGTGGATTTTTCGATGTGCTGCCGGCCCATCCTGGAGAACAACAACAGATCGTCAATAAGGTTACCCATTTTTAGGGTATTGTGTTTAATAACGCCGGTAATACGTTTTGCTTCCTCATCCAGTTTACTGGTATAATCTTCTTCCAGTATGGCGGTAAAGCCGATAATTCCCCTCAGGGGGGCGCGCAGATCGTGCGATACGGAATAGGAGAAAGCTTCCAGTTCTTCATTTATTTTTATCAGTTCTTCGGTACGCCTGGCCACTTTTTCTTCCAGTTCGGTATTTACCTGTCTTAACCTGATTTCACTGGCAGCTAATTTCTCTGCTGCGTTTACCCTTTCCGTAACATCACGGAAATTAAATACAATGGCTTCTACGGCTTTATCGCGCAACAGGTTAATAACCGTGCCTTCTACCCATAGATAGTGGCCATTCTTATGCTGGTTACGAAATGATACGGGTAGCGCTGTTCCCGGATTTTCCAGCAGGTTTTTCACCACACTGCGGGCCATGGCCTGATCATCCGGGTGAATATTTTTGGTGCCGCGCTCGCCTTTCATATCTTCATCTGTCCACCCGGTGATGCGCTCCGCAGAAGGACTTCTGTATATGATGTTAAACGATGCGTCCATCAGTGAAATAATATCGTTATTGTTTTCAATCAGCGTACGGAAGCGTTTTTCACTAACAGCCAGTCTTTCTTCTGCCTGTATACGTTCTGTTACATCGCGCGAATTAATCACCACCGCCTTGATACTTTCATCGTGCAGCCAGTTGGTGATGGTTCCTTCTACCCATATATAATGACCCTTTTTGTGCAGGTTGCGGAATAAGGTATTTACAGGCTTGCCGGGGTTGGCGATAGCGCCGGCGATAGTGTTGTTTAATTTTGCTATATCGGCTGGATGAATATTCTTAAGGGCATTGCTGCCTGCCAGCTCGTCTTTGGGCCAGCCGGTCATGCGGCTGGCGGCAGGACTGCGGTAAACTGTGTTGTAGGATGCATCAATTAAAATAATAGAATCATAATTGTTTTCAATCAGTGTGCGGAAACGTTTTTCGCTGAAAGATAACTGTTGCTCCGCTGCTACTCTTTCCGTTACATCCCTGCAATTGATTACAATGGCATTTACGGCTTCATCCTGCAGCCAGTTTATAATAACACCCTCCAGCCAGATATAATGTCCTTTCTTATGAAGGGTTCTGTACAAAGCATAGACCGGTTTACCGGGGTGCGCCAGTATATCACGCATTACTTCCGTAGCGGCGGGTTTGTCATCCGGATGAATATTGGTGATGCCATCGTTATTTTCCATTTCCTCATCAGACCATCCCGTTACACGGCTGGCGGAAGGGCTGCGGTAAAACATTTTGAAAGAGGCATCCAGCAAATTGATGACATCATAATTATTTTCAAGCAGTGCACGGAAGCGTTTTTCACTCTTGTATGTTTCGAGGGTTCTGGCCTTCACTTTTTCTTCCAGTTCGGTATTGTACTTTTGCAGTTCCTCTTCCAGTCTTTTTCTTTCACTGATATCCTTAATAATAAAAACAACCCCGTTAATGACGCCATGTTTGTTTTTAACGGGACTGGCGTTGATTGCGCCAAAAAAACTGCCGCCGTCTTTACGGTAGAAATTCATTTCATACTGCCAGTGTCCATTTGCCAGGATACTGTAGAAAATTTCATCCTGCCGCTCCCGGGAGAGATCAATAATGCCCAGTTGCCTGGGTGTTTTTCCAATAGCTTCGCTGCTGCTGTAGCCGAGCAGTGTTTCGGCGCCCCTGTTCCAGCTCAGCATTTTAATTTCCATTGAAACAGACGCAATAGCATCTGCCGACTGGTCTACCAGGGCGGCCAGGTAGCTTACCTGTTCCCGCAATTTTACCTGCTCGGTAATATCAATGCTGACCGACACATAACCAGTGATTGTTCTGTCGGCTGCCCTTATGGTAGTGGTGGATGAATAAACATCTACGGTATTGCCATATTTTGTTGTTCTTTTTAATTCGCCTGACCAATAGTCTTCTTTTGACAATTGCGATACCGCCAGGTCGATAGCGGCTTCACTGAGTGCTGTCTGTAATAACCGGTTAGACTCTTTGCCCACGGCTTCTTCCATTGAATATCCATACAGTTTTTCAGCCCCCGTATTCCAGCTTTTTATAAGCCGCTGCGCATCTACTGTATAAATAGCATCATTAGACTGATCTATCTGTATGGAAAGTGCCTCAACTTTTTCCTCTGCCTTTTTAAGTTCAGTAATATCATTGTTTGTTTCAATGACTGCAAATGGATGACCATTTTTATCCTGTATCAGCGACCAATGACTGGATACATATATAATGCTGCCGTCTTTCCGGCAGTGCCTGATCTCTCCCTGCCACTGGTGGGTACTTAAGAGGATATCTTCTATGATGGTTAGCGGTTGCAAAAAAACACTGGCAAACAGCTCATGGCTGACCTTCCCGATGGCTTCCTCTTTTTTCCACCCGTATAAATTTTCCATTCCCCTGTTCCAGAAAATGATTTCATTTTTCATATTCCTGATTACCACGCGGGTGTTCTCTACCAGGTCTGTGTAGGTGCGTAAATCTGCTGCTGTTTTGTTACGCCGTATAATTTCGCGGATGATAAATGCAGCAAAGCCCACTGCCATTAAAACCACCAGTGAAAAAAATATAAATACCGGCCAGAGTTTTTTGGTTACTGATAGTGCGGACGTTGCCTCTTCCTGAACAATAACTGCCCATCCATAACCGGCCACCTGTTCAAAGGCAGACAGGCGGTATTCGCGGGCAATGGGATTATACAGTATGGCTATATTTTTGTTGCCCTGTAATGCTTT
>JANPGT010000647.1:0-3324 GCA_031424135.1 Chitinophagaceae bacterium | reverse complement strand
TTAGCATTATTGTAGCTTCCACTTTTTTTCCAATTTTGTTTTTAAAACGTAATTGGTCAAATCAAATTGTACGGGTACCACACTTATATAATTATTTTCCAGCGCCCATACATCGGTATCGCGTCCTTTGTCCATATTTTTGAACTCGCCGGTCAGCCAGTAATATTTCCTGCCATGGGGGTCATTGCGTTCAATAAAGTCTTCATCGTATTTGGCATAGGCCTGGCGGCAGACCTTCACGCCCTTAATCAATTCTTCTGCTACAGAAGGGATATTTACATTTAATATCATGTGTTTTTCCAGCGGTGCCTGCAGCAGTTTTTGTGTGAGTAGTCTTACATACTTGCGGGCGGCGGTGAAATCGGCTTCCACGCTGTAATCCAGCAATGAAAATCCAATAGAAGGGATGCTTTCAATAGCAGCTTCCACCGCGGCGCTCATGGTACCGCTGTAAATAACATTGATGGAGTGATTGGCGCCATGGTTAATGCCGCTGAGGCAGATATCGGGTTTGCGGTGCAGCACTTTGTCTACCGCCAGCTTCACACAGTCGACCGGTGTGCCGCTGCAGCCGTAGGCTTCTACGCCGTCCATAAACTGAACAGGATGCAAACGCAGGGGCTGACCAATAGTGATGGCGTGGCCCATGCCACTCTGGGGTTTGTCGGGTGCAACCACAACAATTTTGCCCAGGTCTTTCACCGCTTCCACCAGGTTACGGATGCCGGGAGCGGTAACGCCATCGTCGTTGGTGATCAGAATCACCGGCAGGTCTTTTTTCTTTTTGCTTGCTTTGGCCATGGCTCAAAGCTATGAAGAAAAGCAGGGAGATGGATAAAGGAGGAGGGTAGAAATTTGTATTGAACAAATGGCCGCAGATGCGCAGATTTTTGTTAGCATACGCCGGAAGTACATTATTGTATGCAACGGGTTCGTTGCACCTGCCCGGTTAAGATATTGATATGGTTGCGCAACAGGTATCTATTATCTGAGCGTACCCAACACTGGCAACCGATGTAATCTTCGAATCTGCGGCTAAATTGAAATGTCCAAATAAAATTTTTCAATGTCAAAAAAATTAGTATTTTAGCACTAAATTAATTAGTTATGACATTCGCCGGAAAAAACCTTCGCTATCTCCGTCGCCTGCGTGGCTGGACCCAGGAAGAATTTGCCAGTAAATTAAAAATCAAGCGTTCATTGCTGGGTGCCTACGAAGAAGAAAGGGCCGAGCCAAGAATCGAAGTACTGGAAAATATCGGTAGCATTTTCAAGCTCTCGCTGGATGAACTGCTGCTGAAAGATTTGGGCGATACCAAAAATAATTTTCTTGCAAAAAGAAGGGCGTCCAAGATGGCATCGGGTTCAGCAGATATACAGTTTGTACCTGTAAAAGCGGCGGCTGGTTACCTGGCCGGGTATGCCGATCCTGAATTTGTAGATGAGCTGAATACTTTTACACTGCCGATGCTGGCACCCGGTACCTACCGGGCTTTTGAAATCATCGGAGATTCTATGTTGCCTACCCCCAGTGGCTCTGTTATTGTGGGTGAAAAAGTGGAAAGCCTGGAACATGTAAAAAGCAGCAATACCTATATCGTTATTTCCCGGCAGGAAGGCATCGTGTACAAGCGCATTGTAAAAAACGGCCGTTCCAAAAGCAAGCTCACCCTGGTAAGCGATAATCCTTCTTACCAGCCTTACCATGTAGAAGCAGAAGATGTGTTGGAACTTTGGCAGGCCCAAATGGTGATTACAAAAGCCACCCAGCAAAACCGTTGGGATGTAAACCAGCTGGCCAACCTGGTAACCAACCTGCAAGACCAGGTGAGTACCCTAAAGAAGCGGATGAATTAATAACGGTTGTAAAATACACCTGCATGTACAGGCAGTTATTTAATTGCAATAAAGATCAGTTGCTGTGCTGATGTTAAAAACTAAGGCAACTGGGTACCCTGTAAGAGATAAGTTGGATATATTGCAACAAACGGAAATTTTCTGCAAAACCGTTTTTTATTAATAGGCTTTGTTATGTTTTTTTGGTTTTAAATGAATTGATTACCAACTCATTTTTTTTGTGCTATATAAAAACCATTATGTATTTTATTTCTTGCCTTATTTGGAAGGGGGCTGCTGATTTTCAGTTATTTTTGGTGGGTAACCATCATGAGAATATTCTTTTTACTGGCACTGCTTACTGCCGGACTGGTCCGGCCTGTTCTTGCACAGCATAAAAGCCTGCAGGCAGTAAAGGCATTTTTGCCACCCCGCATAGATGGTTCGCTCACAGACAGCGCGTGGAATAATGTGCCTGAAGCCATTGAGTTTATTACCAATTCACCTGTTTTCGGGAAACCTGCCAGCGTTAAAACATCGGTCAAAATCATTTATGATGATGCCGCTGTGTATATTGGGGCTTATCTCTACGACGACCCATCACAGATTAGAAAGCAGTTCACCACACGCGATAACCAGAGCCGGGCCAATGTTGACTATTTCTCCGTTTTTATAGACACGTATAATGACCACCAGAATGCCTACCAATTTTTGGTCACCAGCAGGAATGTGCAAACAGATGCCAGGCTGTCTGCCGCGGTGAAGCCGGATTTTGGCATTTATGGAGATCTCAGCTGGGATGCGGTTTGGGAAAGCAAAGTGGAAATGCAAAAAGATGGTTGGTCGGTAGAAATCAGGGTGCCGTATTTCTCATTGCGTTTTGCCAAAACCAATATACAGGACTGGAGCATTAATTTTCTTCGTTTCAGCCGCCGCAACAATGAAGCCTCTTTCTGGAATGAAGTAAATCCCAATAACAACGGATTTGTAAACCAGTTTGGGTATCTAAAAGGTCTGAAACACCTTACTCCGCCATTGCGCCTCAGTGTGTCGCCTTATATCAGCGGGGGCTATCGCAGCGATCCGCAGAAAAAAACAGGCTATAATAATGATTGGCTGAAAAGCGGTGGCGTAGATGTAAAATATGGCATTAATGAAAGCTTTACCCTGGATGCCACACTGATACCAGATTTTGGCCAGGTGATTTCCGATAATGTGGTTAACAATATCAGCCCTTTTGAACTGCAGTTTAAAGAAAACCGGCAGTTTTTTACTGAAGGCACCGAGCTGTTTAACAAAGCAGGTATTTTTTATAGCCGCCGCATTGGAAGAACGCCGGCTGGCTACTACGATGTAAAAAATTTTGTCGATAATAGTCCGGGCTATACCATTCTGAGCAATCCCGATGTAACACGGTTGTACAATGCCATTAAATTTTCTGGCCGCAATAAACACAACCTGGGCATTGGTATATTCAATTCAATAACA
>JANPGT010000646.1:0-3702 GCA_031424135.1 Chitinophagaceae bacterium | reverse complement strand
AGCCGGTAAGCGCCATACCTGGGTTATTAATAACGCAGATTCTGTGGTAGCAGGCAACAGTGAAAGTACCAGGTACAGTTTTTACCGTACAAGTGCTGGTTCTCCCTACGGTAGTTTTGCCAACGGAAATTCGGGTTTTTGTGAAGGCTACCAGACCGCAGAGATTTGTATAGACTCTTTGCAAAAACTGGTTACCCATATTGTGTATGATAGCCTGTCTGGTTGTACCGCCAGTTCTTCGCGCACGCTGGAAGTACAGCGGATGCAAAACGCCTGGATACAGGCAATACCCGATCCCAAATTTCCCTGGACGGTGACATTGAAAGCCTTTGCAAGAATTGGTGCAAACGACTCGGTACCGATGAATACTGTTTGGGGGATTGCTTATCCCGGGTCCGGGCCAACATCTTATGGCACGTATATAGGCATCGTAAACCAGTTGCGCAATTTCCAGTTTACACAGCCGGGCGATTACCGCATTTCTATCACAGCACTTGCCTGCATCAGCAATATAAAAGAAGTGTATTACATCCATTATAACGTGCCTGCAGTTAATTGTTCGGTGTACCCCCCTGATTTTTCATTTACGGTGCCCGATACGGCCAATACAAAGCGCCTGGGTTTCACCATAGATCAAACCGCTCTAAATGCCAATCTGCAGCTGAACAATAACCTGACCTGGTATTGGGGAGACGGAGACTCTAGTGTTAATGGGTCGCCTGTTCATAGCTATGCAAATTATGGAGATTATACGGTGACACTGAAGTATACAGGTGCAGGCGGATGCAGCAAACAGGTGAGCCACCTGGTAGCGGTAAGACCAAAATGTACACTCACGGCAGGCTTTGTACTGGTACGCGATGCAGTAACCGGTGCCCGTATTTCATTTACCAGCAGCAGCAGCCCGGTTACCAGCAATACCCGGTATACCTGGCGTTTTGGCAACGGCGATTCTTCTGTATTGGCAAACCCGGTTTACCAGTATAAAAAAACCGGTACGTACAAAATGACGTTGTTGGTATTGAATGATGCTTATTGCTTTGCCAGCCGTGACACCACTGTCATAATAACGGCCACCGATAGCTGTTCGCTGAAAAGTAATTTTGCTGCAACGGTAGCATTGAATAACGTGCAGGTGACGAACCTGGCTACGCCATCGTCTGCTGCAATAAAGTATAACTGGAACTTTGGCGATAGTTCGGCTGTCAACACCGGACTTGCTCCCGGTCATAGTTATTTAAAAGCTGGCAATTATACTGTTTGCCTGCAGTCTGCCCTGGATGCTGCCTGCAGCAGCGTCTTTTGCAAAACGGTGTCTGTTACAGGGCTGGGCCAGCAGGTGCTGAAAATAACGCCCAACCCGGTCACCGGTATTTTTACGGCCAGCTACCTGTCGGAACTTGACGAAACAGTTACCCTCAGCATTGTAGAAAACAGGGGGCAGGTAATAAGATCTTCTACACAGCCTGCATTTGCCGGTATTAATTCATACCCGTTATCTTCCGGGGATTTGAAACCCGGATGGTATGTGTTGCGGGTAACAGGTAATGCCGGTAAAAAGGCTACTGCCCGTTTCCTGAAATTGTAAGCCGCCGGGCAAAGCCTGTGTTTATTATTGGAATCGTTCGCCAGCGCGGTTTTTTCACCTGGCGGCAGGGTGAATGTAAGTGAGGAAATCATTTGTGCCATTCAACTGAAGAAGTTTGGGCATGCAGGTTACAACAAGTAAATAATGAACCGACGTTTAAGAATGTAGTCATCAATAACTTCATGAAACCTGATTGTTTTTATATTCCCCCTGTTTTGTTCACAGGTATGAACGTGTGCCTGCTAACAAAGAAGTGGTCTGTTTTGCAATAAAGCTGACAGGATCATCGCCTGCATCATTTCCCTGCCGGAAATCATTGATTGCTTCTCAGCAGGTACCATACAGTGGGATTTTTACCGCTGGTGCTTTCAACGGCCAGCTCGGTAACCGTAAGGGCATTAATTTTATATTTCCACAGGGTGCCGTTTACAATGATGTAAAGATTGTTCCGGGCAGCGTCGTAATTCCAGACACCTTCTGGCCCTTTTTTTTCAGAGAAGACAATATAGCCGTTGGGCAGAAAACGGATTGTTGAGCTTGTATCAGGGGGAAAGCAATCCATTTTTTTTGGGCTCTTTGCAAAATTGGATACCCACTGATGGCAGAGCAGGTCAACGGTTGCTTTTTTGCTGCGTGCCTGGCCAAATGACATCGCTGGTAAAGCCAGCATACAGGCGTACAGCATCAGCAAGTTAGTATGGTACTTTATGGCATTCATCGGCTTCATGTTTTTTGCCCTTGCATTGCAGGGCCTGAAAGGCACTGTTGGGGTTCAATTTTGCGTAAATCTAAAGCAGTTTTGGGCCAATAGCAAATTACTGCATCGGGCGTTTGTTCTGCCAGGCAATTGCAGCTAGTAAGTTTCAGCAGAACCCAATGACAGTATACGCGTTTACTTCTCATGTTGCAAACATCCCGTGCTGGTTATAGTACAGCGGATTTGTTTCAGCCAGGTTTCTTTTATTGTAAGGGCAGGGGATATTAGCAGGATGATAATTTTTTAATAGAACCGATAAAGGGGCAGGCCGCGACGCAGTAGAGACAAGGCATGCCTTGTCTCTACATGATTTGATTTCCGGTGAGCGAACGCGACCGGGATGGAAAAAATGATTGCAGGCGTTGGCATCAACACCCCATGATGGTCGCCTATTGATAGAAAAAATATAACACAGCAGGCCTGAAAATAAAAAAACCGGCCTGGGCCAGTAGCGGAGAAGAGAAAACAGCAAGAAAAAAGAAAGGCGCGTGCAGCGATAACTTATACTACCATTTTTGTGATAATATCAGTATACACCACCTGGCCTCTTGAACCGGCAACAGCTATTTGAAAACTATAGATGGTTCCGGATACAAGACCTGTGATTGTCAGCCGGGGTTGTGAGGATATGGTATGAAACCAGGTATCATTCACAATGGGTGCAATACTCCAACGGTATAAATAGGATTTGGCATTTTTTACCGGGTTGACGAAGGCAAGTGCTTCGCCTGTTTTACGGCCAATTTCCACGGAAAAGTTTTCCGGGGCGCCCAGGGTTTTGGAAACGGAGGTTTCAGGCGTAAGGCTAAAGCCGGAGCTTGCCAGGATAAAACGATCTCCTTGTGCAATAAAGCTGCAGTAATTGGCCAGGTTGGTCAGCTGCAGGTCCAGGTTTTCCCTTTGCTGTTTTTTATAAACAGTTTTTACCCTGTCGCCGGTTTTTGCAAGGGCCAGGCTGTCAGAAAACAGTTTAATGCTGTTGTTGAGATCTGCCAGTGTGGGGATAGGTTCGGGAAAATGGGGGTTGCCGGTCATAGCGGCAAGAATGGCAAATGAGCGTGCTTCCAGGTGGGCATCGCTGAGTCTTGCCATGCGGAATGAGATTTTAGATTTTTTCATAATTGTGTAATTTTTTGAAAATTGTTTTTTTCATTTTGTTTGTAATAATTTTTAATAATTGTTTTTGTTTTGGCCTCCCCCCATCCGACCGGGTCATCCCCGCCAGAATGAATATCTCGGGCTGGCGGGCGGGCCTCCGGTGGAGGGAAGAAGAATCCGTTTTTAGTTTTAAGGATCCGTTCTTTAAAATGATCTTCTACCGCCGCTGTTGTAGCCTGCCTGCCGGCCGGCAGGCAGG
>JANPGT010000645.1:0-2415 GCA_031424135.1 Chitinophagaceae bacterium | reverse complement strand
GGATTCTGGTAAGACCTATCAGTTGATTAAACAGTATGGTATGGAAAAAGAAGTGATTGTTTATATCAATTCCAGCGAACAATACCATGCCTGGAGAACAGTGGCACCTGCTATGCCGCTTATATTAAGTCTGCCCGATGAAATAAAAGATGAAACAGGACTCAGGAGCTTTCTTGATAAGACGCCGCTGTCATTGCTGGATGGCAACTATAATCAATATACCTATAAAATGGTGACGGTTGCGGGGAACTATGGAATAAAAGTATGGCCTGATATCCAGGGGGCTCTTGAAGCACAGTATTGGGAAACGGCCCTGAAGTTAGGATTCAGCGGCCTTCAAACAGATCATCCACGTGAGCTCATCAACTTTTTGAAAAAAAGAAATCTCCGCTAACTTTTCGGACAAAATAATCATCAGAACTTAAGACCCGGTGAATTATTGGTAATATTACCGTAATGGCAAACTTGTAATTTTATCCCAGTTAGTTTTGTTGTCGAATGAATTGGCAAATTTTTCTTAGCAATCCGCCCCGGTTTCTACCAGGGCGTTTTTTTTGGCAGGCGTGATGCTTCTCCGCTAATGCACAAGAATCTTTGCGCCATGCAGCGGTGATAACTGGTGACCTGTAGTCTCCTTTCCAATATCACCCATTAATAACCACCAATGCAGGCTCCATATAAGGGTTGCATGAAGGTTAGTCAAAGAAATAGCAGCAGCCTTGCGCAGCCTGGTCCCTGCAGGTTCAGCAGGCAGGCTGCAAATAAATCCTGATCCGGGGTAGTCTGGATGCAGGGTTACCAGTTCTGCTTCTGGAGTATGGGAATGATGCAGGGTAAAATGCGATTGGCGTTGTCCGAACCCAATACTGCAAACCATCTCATTGCCGGTACTTCCTACCACCTTAATGTTCCCTTCGATGAATCCATATTCATTTTCGATATTATAACCTAAAAATTTTTTGCCTGGATTTTTGATAAAAAATACCCTTTGCTGGTCACCGCAGTAAATCCTTGCTGATTTCTGCAATGGCTCGAATCGAACTGTTTCCCGCAAGGTCCTGCCTTCTACCAGGTGGTAATGTTGGACTACACCGCCTGGCGGGTCCCATTTAAACCATTTCATACAGGGATTTTTAGATGCTAATCTACAGGTTTTTATGTAGTATTTTGCCCAAACAACGGCGATGATTTACCATTGGATTTGTAATTCTTTGCATGTCAGTCAGGTGCAATTAATTGGGCAAAAAACTTAACATTGGCGATATTATCTTTATGTTAACTTTACGCTTTTATATAAATCACCTAATAAAAAACAGTATATGGCAGAAGCATCCCTATTGGCTGCACCGGAAAAATCGCCCGGGAAAAAGGAAACAAGAAAACTGATAGTACAAAAACTGACTCAAGCAATGGAAGAATACAGGGGAAAATCGAATAAAAAGGAATTTAGCGCAGCTTTAAAAAAAGCGGGTAAATTATTTGCAACAGCATTGGTAAAGAAATCCAAAAAGGAGATGCCAGCAGTAAAGCCTGCGAAAGCAGACAAAAAAGTAAAAACCGTAAAGTGATTAGCTGATATTTTTGTTAACCGTGCTATTGAGTTCTGCGAGGCCACTGTAATGCCATTGCAGTGGTTTCTTATCTTTTCATGCCTACCAGTTGGGCAGGTAACGGCTTAGCCTTTCCAAGGCATTCTGTATCCGCAACTGTATCATCTTTCCGTAGGCATCGGATGGTAAATCTCCGGCAAAAGATAGAGCGAGCTGATAATACTTTCCCGCCTCTTCCAGATTACTGAGTTCCTCGTAACTGGAGGCAATTTCCAGGTAAAGGGCCGAATAGTTAACATTTACGGGTTCGTAACCCGACTTCATGGCTGATTGCAGGGCTTCCATGTCCCACTTTAATTTGTCTGAAGCGTTATACTGGTAACCTGCAATGAATTGTGCAGCAATGACTTTCTCCCATTCGCGGGTGGTTTCCTTCCAGGCTTGTTGGAAGATTTGATAGGCCCTGGAAGTATCGCCTGCCCTCTCCAGGCGTAAACCTTCCGCACAACGGTTGATGACCGGGTTATTTGGATCAAAATGCATATAGCTTTCATTATTTGGTGGCACGGTATAAATGTATGCTCCGTAAATGATCTGTGTATTATTAAAATAATAACACTATTTAAATAGTTTTAAGGGCAAATAGCTGCACATAACAGTAAGATAATCTCTTGCAAGGACGCCTTTTTTTACATTCGTCTTATGAATGCAGCAACCAGGTTATTTATCATTCAAAAATCAGCACCCTTGTTTAACAGGAAAGGCTACCTGGCAACATCAGTAACGGATATAATGGCAGCTACCGGGCTGGCCAGGGTAGGGATCTATGACCATTTCCGCAGTAAAAATGAAATTGCGAAAGCAG
>JANPGT010000644.1:0-1937 GCA_031424135.1 Chitinophagaceae bacterium | reverse complement strand
TTCATGTGAAATTTCTTCGCCTACCTGTGCGACGGACTTTTTGGTGAGTTCAGTTTGCATCATAAATACAGTTTTTTGGAGGTTTGGAGACATAAATGCAGTACGAATTACCCATAAAAAAAAAGAATGGCCAATGCGCACGTAGTTTTACCAAAAAGATATAAATTGCTGAAAGATAGGCGGGATAAGGTTTTCAGCTGATTTTTCTGGTAAATATACTTCGTAAAATTACGAAATATCACTATCTAAAAATAGTATTTTTACGTAAAAATTTCGGAAACTGAACAGACTTTCAAAGAAAATATATCCACAGTTGTGGATTAGGTCTCCGCGGGGTGAAAATTTTTCCTTTAGCCTAGAATAAGGACTTACAAAATTATCCCTTTATAAGAATGCAGGGGATATCTGCAATTATTGCAGGTGTTTGTCGTTGTATTACAGCGAAATAGGGGAGAATGAACGGGATAGGGTAATCGTGGCACAAAATAAGGTTCGCGGTGTTGGTGTACAACAGGGGAATTACTGTTTTATGGTGATGCAGAAAATACGGGCGAAGCCTGTTTTTTTGCAGCGAAGGACACCAGAATTCTTGTAAACTGATTAGTAATAATAAATAGATATGGTTTATTCAATATATTTAGACCATGCCGCTTTTCTTAGAAAAACCAATAACCCGTTCACAAAACCAATGCCCTCATGAGTACAGATTTACAAATCAAAGTATCCATTGCAGATGATCACAAAATTTTCAGGGATGGTATCAGGATGGCCCTCAAAAATAAGGAGTACCTGAAAATTCTATGGGAGGCCGAAGACGGTAAGGACCTGATGCATAAAATGCAGATTAAGAAGCCGGATGTGCTGCTAATGGATATACGTATGCCCGAAATAGATGGTATCAATGCCATCCCGCTGTTGCGTAAAGAGTACGAGGATGTAAAAATCATTGTGCTTACCATGTACGATGACCAGGAAATGATCAGCAAAATGATGGAAATGGGCGCCAATGCCTATCTTACCAAGACTACCGATCCCGAAGAGATATACCAGGCCATTCTTGCCTGTATGAACGATGATTTCTATTTTAACGAGCTGGTGAACAAGGCGGTGCTCTCAAAACTGCAGACCAAAAGACAGGTACGCCAGTTTTACCCCAACCCCGTAAAATTTTCTGAGAAGGAAGTGCGGATCCTGAAATTGCTGGCCGAGGACAAAACTACGGAAGAAATTTCCAAGGAAGTATTCCTGAGTCCCCGGACGGTGGAAACCATCCGCCAGAACATGAAAACCAAGGTGGGCGCCAAAACCATTGCAGGCCTTATTATGTATGGCATGCGCAATAAACTGATTGATTAGCTGACATAGTTTAAGCATAACCTTTTTAGTGGCATTAGCAGGCGCTTTCCTAGAAAGCCACAATACCCTGGCGGATAGCATACATGGCCAGTCCCACCCGGCTTTTCACGGCCAGTTTTTCGAAAAGATGATCCCGCAGGCTGTCTACCGCCCTTGGGTTTAGTTTCATTTTTAAGGCAATTTCCTTATAAGTCAAATCGCTGGAAGCGAGCTGCAGAAAAATAAGTTCCTGCGGTGCCAGCAGGGCACTCTCCAATGCCATGGTATTACCGGTTTTGGTGCGGAACAAATTGGCCATTTTACCCGATACCTGCTGTGAATAGTAAAAGCCCGACTGCACCACCGCATTAATGGCAAAATTAAGTTCTTCAGGATGGATGTCCTTTTTAAGGAAACCCTTTACTCCAAATTGGAGTAGGCGGATCAGCGCCTGGTCTCCATCGTACATGGTTAGCATAAGTATATGGATAGAGGGGTGGTGGTCGCGCAGCCAACTAGCTGTTTCATAACCGTCCATACCCGGCATATTTAGATCCAGCAAAATAACATTGGGTAAATTATCCTTTTTCAGTTCGCTTACC
>JANPGT010000643.1:0-7105 GCA_031424135.1 Chitinophagaceae bacterium | reverse complement strand
ACCAAAATTATATAAATAAACCGGTGCTCCTCCCTGTTGTACTTTGCGTTCGGCTATTGTAACAGATCCTAACCCCATCATGTTGATAGAGGTTACGGCTACCCATACATCTGATGCTGATGCGCCAGGCATGGTATGCTTATAAGTGTCAATAATTTTTTTAGTGTTATTGCCAAATTGTGTTTCAAGCTTTGTTTGTAATGCTTCAAATGTAAATCCGGTTTTCAATGCCGCGGTATCCTGGAATGCCATGGCAAAGAAAGTATATTCATCTTCGTTCCATCCTACCATGAGCGGTTTGTTTTTGGAAATAGCCGGGGCGGTGGGATCAAACGGATGGTGCGGAAGTGCAACTCCATCAACCACAGGTTGAAAGGCGTTGGGAACAAAACCTACAGCTCCATATTTCTTTACGTATTCAGACTGTGCCATTAATGCGGGCATTTTCATTTGAATACTCAGCAAATCTGCTGCAGGTATTTCAAATAATTTCTTCCAGTTCTTAGGAGCTATATTCAATTCTCGTAAGGCTATGGAAGTCATCCCGGCGGCCGCTTCTTTGGGTATCATATGCACACCTGGCCCGCTTTCGATAGAGGCTTTGTTGCAGTAGGGAGCGGCTGCGGGCATTGCATATAAGCAGGATGTTTTTGCACCGCCACCTGATTCACCAAAAATCATTACGTTGTTTGGGTCGCCACCGAACGCCGCGATATTCTTATTCACCCAGGCAAGTGCGTCCGCAATATCCAGCATACCATTGTTGCCCGAACCCTCATAGTCAGTTCCTGCTATTTCATCAAGATAGAGAAAGCCCATAATACCTAAGCGGTGATTTGTTTCAACCACCACCACATCAAAAAGACGGGCAAGGTTTGCGCCATCCTGGTCTACTGCTCCGCCAGAGCCGTTGGAGAATGCGCCACCGTGACTGTAAAACATTACTGCCCGTTTTTTATTATCATTGGCAGGTGTCCAAACATTTAAAAACAGGCAATCTTCGTTGGGCTTTGGTTCATTCAGTCCCCGTGTTTGTCCATCCTGGATGGCAGGAGCGCCCAACTGCAGCGCATCACGAACACCCGTCCATGGTTGCAGCGCAGCAGGTCTTCTAAAGCGCCTGTCGCCGGAAATTTTTCCTGCATAGGGGATGCCCCTGAATATATTAACACCTTCATTCCTGCCGCCTCTTATCTTTCCATGTGTTATTTCCACTTCCACATATTCCTCCACCCGTTTAAATGCCTCAATAGATGAGGGTATGGCAAGCGCCATGGTGGCCAATGACATGCTGCTTAGAAATGCTCTGCGGTTGGTTTTCAACGTGTTTTTTTTATGGTGATAATCGTTAGCCTTACCTGGATGAATTTACATCTATTTCAATTCAAAACTTACTGCCACATTTCCGCTGCCCAGCGCGGCAACAAGCCCGCTTGTGTCGTCAATTTTTCCAAGACGGGTATAGTTATAGGAGGTAGAAAATGTTTTATAGAAAAGCACCAGCGTATTGGAATTCCAAAGCATCAGGTCTCCTGCATGAACAGTTCCGGGGTTTACTGCATTGGCGGGTAAATGGGTGGGCAAATCAACATATTTTTCATTTCCATTTAATTCAAGCATGTTGGCCTTAATGGGTAACAATATTTTGAATGCCGCTGCGGTAGCATTGTCATGCAGCGTTGCAGTGAATATGCGGTCGCCTATTTTAATATTCATTTTGCTTCCTGTTGGGTTTAAACTGTAGTTGCCTGCTAATGAAACCGGGCTTGCAGTGCCAGGTGAACAAGCCAGGAAAGATAGCACAGCAAAAGCCAGTATAAGGAATCTTTTCATAGCGTGTTGTTGAATGTGAAATGTTGGCCTGGTTTAAAGCTGATTACATAACAACGCTTTACTTACTGTTATACTCCTCATCAGTAACAGGCTTTAACCAGTTAACAATTCCTTTTTCTGTGTTGATATTGATAGCAATATGGGTAAAGCTGCTGCTGGGTGAAGCGCCATGCCAATGTTCCACCTCCGGAAATATTTTTATAATATCACCGGCATGAAGTGTTTGGATGGGGTTACCTTTTTCCTGGTAGCAACCGGTACCCCCTGTACAAATGAGGATTTGCCCTGCCGGATGTGTATGCCAGTTATTCCTGGCACCTGGTTCAAACACTACATTGTAGATGACTGTTGTTAAGGTATCATCGTTGGCAACCAGGGTTTTTGCCCATACTGTGCCGGTAAAATAGTCAGCGGGGGCGCTATCTCCTTTTGGAAAAATGCCTGGTGAATCTTGATGGTCTGTCATATCCGTTGTTTTGATGTAAGGCCTGGTAGGTTATTCCCTAATTCTCAGGGATGATTTCATTGATGCAAGCCAATGCATTGAGTGTTCTTGGGAAACCCATATAAGGCAGGCAGTGTGTGATAGCGGTGATCATTGTTTCTTTGTTGTTGCCCACATTTTTATTGCCCTGCACATGAGCTTTTACCTGGCTTTCGCAACCCCCAATGCTGCTTACCATACACAACGTAAGCAACTCCCTTGTTTGCAGATCTAACCCTTTGCGGGTATAGAAATCGCCGAAGCAAAACGCAGACAAATAGTGTTGTATATGCTGCTGGTTTGCCGGCGCATTTTGCCGCATTTTTGCAATGATGTCACCAAAGATGGCTGTCTGAACTGCCACACCATTTTCTAGCCGATTCTCTTCATCTACCGTTGTTTGGCTTTCTACCGGAAGAGGAATATTCTTTGCTTTGAACACCTCGTTCACCTCGTTGATGGCATTTAAAACTTTTGGGAAACCTATATAAGGGGCGCATTGATAAACCGCCTCCTTAATCTCCACCGGTGTTACGCCGGCATTCAGTGCCGCGCCCACATGTGCTTTTAATTGAGGCAATGTTTGGTGTACGGTAAGCACCACCAATGTAATCAATTCCCGTATTTCATCGCTGAGGCTGCCCTGGTAAAAAACTTCGCCAAAAATAAAATGAGTCATCATTTCCTGCAGATCGGGGTCAGTAGCCTGCACACTACCAGTGCCTTTACCAAATAGTTGTGTATGCTTATCTGTACTCTTTTCAATGCGGTCCATATGACTTGTATTGTTGCTTTTTAGGATTTACTATTTCCCGTAAACTCACCTGGCATTGTATTCCCCGTCTGTTACCGGCTTCAGCCAGTTAACAATTCCTTTTTCGGTGTTTGATATAATGTACAGCTGTTGCATGCCTGTTTCGGGGCTTGCACCATGCCAGTGTTCTATATTGGGTGTACATTTTACCACATCGCCCTTCTTTATTGTTTTACGGGGCTGCCCTTTTTCCTGGTAGTAACCTATGCCATCGGTAATAACCAGGATTTGACCTGCCGGATGAATATGCCAATTGCTTCTTGCGCCCGGCTCAAAGTAGACGTTACCAACAAGGGTGTTATAAGTTGTATCGTTTGCAACTAAGGAAGTATGCCAGGCATTTCCGGTAAAGTTTTCGGCCGGGCCTAATTCACCTTTTGGAAAAATGGCCTGCACCTGTTCTTTACTTGCAGTTGCAGTTGTTTGGTCTTTACAACCGGCATTAAATAGCACCAGCACTGCGGCGGCGATAATTGAAAGGCTTTGTCTTATTTTCATTGATGACATGTTTTTATCTACTTCAGGTTTTGTGTAAAGAATGATGTTAGTTTATCAAATGGTATAACATCCAGTTTATCGTATAAATCAACATGCACTGCCTTTGGAATTATCATTAATTCTTTGGGTGCTGCAGCAGCTTTGTAAGCATCTTCGCTAAAATACCGGGAATGTGCATTTTCTCCTGCAATTAATAATACAGGCCTGGGAGCTATTTCTTTGATGTAAGTAAGTATGGGCATATTCATTAAAGAGAGTGAACTGGTCATTGTCCATGCACCATTAGAATTGATTGATCGTGGATGAAAGCCCCTGGGTGTTTTATAATAAGCAAAATAGTCTTTTACAAACTGCGGCTCATTGCCCTGCAATTGCGCGGGTAAATTATTGGTAGACGGAGCGGGTGTTTGCTGCTGTGCATCCTGCCAGCGCTGCAAGGATAGTTGTTCTAAAGTGCTGGTTCTTTGTTCTGCGGTTACTACGTCGTTGTAGCCTTTTGCTGCAATACGGCACATATCATACATGCTTGTGGTGGCAACGGCTTTTACCCTTTTGTCGATGGCCGTAGCATTTAAGGCAAAGCCTGCAAACCCGCAAATGCCAATGATGCCAATGCGGTTTCTGTCAACGTTTTTTTGTAAGCCCAAAAAATCTACTGCTGCACTAAAGTCTTCTGTGTTGATTTCCGGGGATGCTGTGTTTCTTGGTTCTCCGCTGCTTTCGCCGGTGTAGGATGGATCAAATGCCAGCGCAACAAAACCGCGTGCTGCCATTTGGTTTGCATACAGGCCCGAGGATTGTTCTTTCACCGCACCAAAGGGGCCGCTGACAGCAAGCGCTGCCAGTGCAGGATGATTACTGTTTTTCGGAACATACAAATCACCTGATAAAGTAATGCCATAACGGTTTTTGAACCTTACTTTTTGTCTTGTTACTTTATCACTTAATTGAAAAGTATAATGATCCGTTGTATCTGCCTGCTTCATATTGCCTGTATTTGCATTGCCGGAAGGCTGCGGGTAAGCCTGCCCTGCGGTAAAAAAGGAAAGAATAAATCCCCACGCTACATTTTTCATACTGCTGCTGTTTTAATTAATTGCTTTGATAAATTTTGCCGGTATACCGCCAACAACTGTATTGGCTGCCACATCTTTTGATACTACTGCCCCTGCCGCCACAACGGCATTTTCACCAATGGTCACGCCGGGCAGTATGGTTGCCCCTGCACCAATCCATGCATTTTTCCTGATATGAATATGTGCGGGAACAAGTGATTGCCTTTCGTTAGGCGAAACCGGGTGACCTTCGGATAAGAGACTGACTTTGGGAGCGATCAGTACGTTGTCTTCAATGGTAATACCTCCCAGGTCAAGAAAAACACAATCAAAGTTGATGAATACGTTTTTACCAATTTTCGTATTCCTTCCGTAGTTGATGTACAGGGGAGTGAATACAGCCACGCTTTCATCAATAGCGGAACCGGTTATCTGGCTCAAGAGGTTCCTGGTTACTGCCGGATCGGTTGAATGATTCATTTGATCCAATAAGATCTTTGTGGCATAAGAAGCGTCCCGCAGTTTAAAAGCGTCCGGGTCACCAGGCAACACGGGCTCGCCGTTCAGCAAGCGCTCAAAAATATCTTTTAAAGGAGGGTCCAAATGCATAACACAAAGGTCTTGCATCATACGTCAGCAGCGGTAAAGATTATCAAACCAATAAGTAAGAATTTCAAACTTCCTGTAATCTTAACGATTTGGGGTTGGTGCCGGTATGTTTCTTGAAAAAATTGTTGAAGTAGGTGGTATATTCAAAACCAAGCGCATAAGCAATATCTGCTATATTCCAGCCAGTGTGTTGCAAAAGGGCTTTTGCTTCCGCCAGAATTCTTTCTGTAATATGAGCGGTAGTAGGTTTACCCGTTACCTGCTTTACGGCCCGGTTGAGATAATTAACATGCACATTCAGGTGCTTTGCGTAATCCTGCGCTGATTTTAGTTGTAAAGGATTATCAGCACTTTCTACAGGAAACTGTCTTTCCAGCAGGTCAAAGAAAACAGCTGCCAGCCTGGAAGCGGCATTGCTGTTTTGGTGATAGTGTTCTGATGGTTGCAATTTCAGTGCTTCGTGAATAAGCAGGTTGATATAGTTACGAATCAGATCGCCTTTATGGGCATATTCACTTTTTTGTTCCTCTATCATCTTCTGGAAGATGGTATTTAAGAACAATCGCTGTGGTTCATCTATTTTTAAAATAGGTGTTCCGCCAATCTTAAAAAGTGGAGATTGTTGCAAGCTTTCCGGGCGGTCTGATGCCTTATAAAAATCTTCTGAAAAAAGACAGGTGTAGCCTACATAGGTAGTGGAGAGTGTTTCCCAGGAATAGGGGATGTGTGGATTGCCAAAAAATAAAATAGTGCCTTCCTCATTAAAGCTTCTGTCAGCATAGTGAATATTGCTTTTGCCGGTAGTAAGACAAATTTTATAGAAATCTTTCCTGCTGTATATGCGTGTAGCCGCACCATCACTTTCAATCTGGAACGCGTTAAAACCTTTTAGCTTTAACTCCATATTGAACGCTGAAAGTTGGCGAACCGTCTTGTCTTGCATAAATCAAAGTTAAGAAAATCAACACAAATGGTGTTTTGAAGTGCTTGCCCTGCCTGGATGATTTGTTTGATAATGCTGACAATAATCTCAAGGGGGAGATAATGTTTCTATATATCCTTATCAACGCTGTTTTCACGGAGTTTACATATCAAGGGAAAGGTTGAGCAACGCTGTTGAGCCAGTACAAAGTAGGATAATTCTGCGGCAGAAATATAAGGGGAGGGCGGGTATGGTTTCGATTTGTATGTTTTGCCAGCGCTAACTGGATTGGAACCATATAAATCGATGGAATTGAATAAAATAGTAATAGCCCCTGGCAGCTATTGATATGTGATCTAACCAAAAACCCGCTCTCAGAGCGGGTTTCAACATTTGGTTTTTTTATGTTACCCGAAGTGAAGATTTTTCGAATCATTTGGTGGAAGATTTGAGGCGGTTAGCAAAGTTAATGGCGACGTGAAGATGGCTCGTTTCATTACGGCTAAATTCGTAGGCCATTGAAGAAGGGATTTTTGTGCTACAGCTCATCAAAGGGTTGAATACAGCGATGTATTTGGAAAGGCCAGTGGTGAAGGTGGGCAAACCTCACCCTCGACCAATCTCCTAAAGGCGGGGGTAAAAGAGTTCCTTCGAATTCCAAATTGGGGGAGGGAATAGTTCAAGGTTCATTAACGATATCAGGCACATCTTAATTAACTTTAGTGCCTGAAAACCAAGTGAAACGGGGCGGCGGAGATGTCAAAAACATTTTATACCTTTACATTATGTCAAAGAATCATATTCAATTAATGAAGGAAGCCCTTCAAAAACAGCACGAACAAGTAGCCCGCTCTCCAAAGGCTGCGCGTGCATTATTGAATGAACTTAAC
>JANPGT010000642.1:0-3033 GCA_031424135.1 Chitinophagaceae bacterium | reverse complement strand
GTAATTTGTAAAGCCAGGCAGATATAGCCCTGTGTATATTTCTCACGGAGAAAAAAAGAAAACCATGGCAACAAAACAGCAAGCCTTTTCATAAATTGGATTTTTAGTAAAATAAAAAAGAATCGTTTTTCTTATTCCCGGTATAAATGTACTTCAGCCGTATTATTTGTGCAATAGATGATAAGCTTTGGAAGGGTATAAGTGTATTTACATACGCTTATAGATTTTGCTGTGGGTGCCGGAAGAAATCGTCGTTTTCGCATTTACAACAGGGTGATCAGATTTGTTCAGAACCCTCTTTGCCAACAGTGCAACTGCTGCAATTTGCATGCCGCAGCAATGCTAAAAAGGGTATAAAACTACCTGAAAACGGCTAAAACTGTAAATTTTGCGGTAAATACGAAAACAATTGCGTTTCGCGCAAAGGCGGCAAAGGCCAGAAAACCGAAAAATTAGCTTGAATATTTTGCTTTGTATACTAATTTAGCGGCTCTGGTACTTTATATTTCAACAAATTACAACTGATGCCTGCCCCTGTCCGCCAAAAAGATATTAAGACCATTCTTGGACAACTGGAGAATGAAGGCTATAACGGTATTTCTGTAGACTGCGTCATCTTTGGCTTCGACGAAAACGAATTGAAAGTACTCCTTATAAAATCTGACCTGGCCAATTTTGAGGGTAAATGGTCGCTCCTGGGCGATTTGATAGACAGCCGCGAAACCCTGGACGGAGCTGCATACCGCGTACTGAAAGAGCGCACCGGTATGGAGGATTTGTACCTGGAACAGGTGAAGTCTTTTGGTGAAATAGACCGGCATCCTGCCGCAAGGGTTATTACGGTAGCTTATTGCTCACTGGTGAATGTGCAGCATTACCATCTTAAAAAAATGGACAATGAGCTACACTGGCATACAGTAAAGCATATTGAGGAAATGGCTTTCGATCACAAGAAAATACTGGATGCCTGCTACCAATGGCTGCAGAAAAGAATACAGGAACACCCGCTGGGATTCAGTCTTTTGCCCAGGCAGTTTTCGCTGCGCGAACTGCAGAACCTGTATGAAGCCATTCTGAATGTAAGTCTTGACAGGCGTAATTTCCGTAAGAAATTTTTCTCGATGGATTTACTGGAAGACACGGGTGAATACGAAACGGATGTGCCTCACCGTCCCGGCAAACTCTACAAGTTTAACTACGAAAAATACCAGTTAAAAGAAAGGAAAAAGTGGTTCGGCATTGATTTCTAGGCGCAGTCTATCCTTGTGCTGGCGGTCAGCCGCAGTAAGATCTCCCTCTTCTGTTATTCCCTCTTCTTCAACAGGTGAATTTACTCAGAAGTAACCTGCATGCTTTCACGTGCGTAATTCAACACATTTAAAACAGCTTCCGCACGGGGTGCGTACAGTTCGGTAGTCAGTTGCTGAACCGAAGTTTCAATGACATTGAATTTTTGCTGCAAAGCCCAATCGTTGGCTATAGCGTCTGTAATAGAGGCGGTGTCGCTGGGGGAAGTTTCTTTATATACGTATAAGATCAAATCTTCCGGTGTAAAGATTGACATAGGCAAACCATTTTTGTCCATTTAAAAATTTTCCAAAGTGTCCAGCTTTGGAACGTCCGTAGTAGAAACGGACTATAAGATAGGTTATTGTATAAAAATAAAGATTATTTAATCAGTATTTTTCAGGATAAGTTGCTGATACTCGTAAAACTACGTAGGCGGCAGGTTAATGGAGGGTTAATGGCCTTTGTCTGCTGGTTCAACCAGGAAGAGATCTTCATTGTCGCGCTTCATCAGGTATTTTTCGCGGGCATATTTCTCTATGGTGAAAGCATTGATTTTTAATTGATCCAGCGATTTTTTGGTGTCTGCAATCTGCCCTTCGTAATATATTTTGCTCTTGCGCAGGTCTCCCAGCTCCTGTCTTTGCTTAATGCAGGTTACATACAAATCCCTGTCGTCAAAAAACAGCATCCATACGCCAAATACCAACAGCGTCAGCAAATATTTATTTTTTATCCATCCGGGTATGTACTCTGTTACACGCATATTTATCAACTGTATGATTATAAAGTTAGCGATTTTCTGCGGCAGCCATCAACTGCTGTAATTTTTCTTTTTTGCCTGGCCATTCTTCATCAATGATACTGAACATTACCATATCGCGTACCTGTCCATGCCGGTAATTGTGCTTTCGCAAAACCCCTTCTTTCACCCCACCAATTTTTTCCACGGCTTTCTGCGAACGCAGGTTCTGCCCCGCCACATGAAACTCTACCCGCGTACAACCGCCTTGCTCAAAAACATACTGCAGCAGCAATAATTTACATTCTTTGTTATGAATTTTACCCCATACCGCAGGCACATACCAGGTATAGCCAATGGCCAGCTTCTTGTCTTTAGGGTTGATATCGTATAAACGCGTCATACCAATAATGGCATTGTCTGCTGTTTGACGGATTACAAAAGTTTCCTGCCCACCCATAGCATTTTTGTCCAATGCCAGGCAAATGTATTCATCAAAATTTTTATCGTAGGCATCATCGATCAAAATGCCTTTGGTAAACTCCCATATAAGCTCATTTTTAGCCAGCTGCCGCAGCGTGGGGATATCAGTCTCCGTAAGTAGTTCCAGGTAAACATACCGGCCCCTCAGTCTGTTAATATCAATATCCATAGTGCAAAAAGAAAGTCACCCGTTAAGATGACTTCTATTTTTTATTTTTCCTGAAAAATGTAAGCCGCAGATTTAAAGACTAAATGCTGATGTATAATCTGCGAATCTGCGGCAAAAATATTTATACATTATTTGCCGAATTTGATTTTGCCAGCAGGAAACACACCGGTGCTGCCCAGTTGCTCTTCAATTCTTATCAGCTGGTTGTACTTGGCGATACGGTCTGTACGCGAAGCACTACCGGTTTTAATTTGTCCGCAGTTAAGCGCAACCGCCAGGTCTGCAATGGTGGTGTCTTCTGTTTCACCGCTGCGGTGACTCATAATGGTATTGTAACCATTGTGCTGCGCCA
>JANPGT010000641.1:0-3346 GCA_031424135.1 Chitinophagaceae bacterium | reverse complement strand
TTCGGCCTGCTCATCCGGAATAGAAATATTGAATTCCTTTTCGAATTCCATAATCAGTTCAACGGTGTCCAGTGAATCGGCACCCAGGTCGTTGGTGAAAGAAGCCTCGTTGGTAACTTCTGCTTCTTCTACACCCAGTTTGTCAACAATGATTTTCTTAACTCTTGTTGCGATGTCTGACATTTTAGTAAAGTTTAGTTACGGCTGCAAAAATATACTTTTTGGATTAACCACAATGAACGGGGGCTTTTTTATTATTAAGGCTGTTTTTTAGCAAAAAATGTGTAAATAGGCGCCGGAATTCCCACCCGGTCTGCCTGTGCGGATAACCGCCTGCAGGCCATGGTCTGCAAAACCGCGTGTTGCTGATGGTTATTATTAAAGTAATTTAATGTCGTCCCGGCCCCCCGCGCAAGATTTTGTTACCTTCAGCGTTCATACAGTAAGATGCAAAAATGGTGCACACTATGTATTCTTTTACTGGCAAACCATGCATTTGCCCAGCTCACCTACCAGCAGCTGTATGTAGATTATGACAGCGCGGTCGCCTATAAAAACCTCCGCATAATACCCATCCGTTATAAGGGCTATGGCGGTAAAACCGGCCCCCACCTGGTTAAAAATGCCATTTCTTTTGGCCAGGCATTGCAACAGGGGTTGATTACCGTGGAAGAAAGGGGTACCGCCGCCATTGAAAATGTTCATTGGTTATCGCTCTACAATAAATCTGACAAAAATATTTATGTGTCTTCAGGAGAAGTGCTGGCCGGTGGCCGGCAAGACCGGATTGTGACCAAAGACACCATTGTAATGGCGGGGGCCGGGCGCATAGACCTGCCCGTGATGTGCGTGGAAGAGGGCAGGTGGAGCGATAAGGACCGTAAATTTGTGTACCGCAAAATGGCCAATATGCATGTGCGCAAAACACTGGATGAAAGCAGGAACCAGGTATTGTTATGGAAAGAAATCAATGCACAGCTGGAAAGAGACAAGGTGAAAAACAAAACACTGTCTTATCTCTCGCGCGAGAAAGACAAAGTCTTTATGGCATTGCAGAATGATTACTGGCAGTTTTTTAACCGCAAACTCAGCCAGCCCGACAGTAATATTGTAGGCATCGTTTGTATGTCGGGCGATAAAATAGTCGGCTCGGATATTTTTATAGGACCTAATCTTTTTTACGGGAAACTGCAGCCGCTGCTGATGGGCTATATTGAAGAAGCCACGGTGTTTGGTGATACGCCCGTGGTTACAGATGCGGCTGTACGCAAATACCTGGACCAGTTTTTAACCGATGAAGTCTCACAGGAGGAATTTGTAAAAAAGAACGGCAGAATTTTCAAAGCGGCAGGCAAAGTGATTCATCTGACCACCTACTAATTCTTATGCAATGTACCTCGTAAATACACCCTGGTGGGTAAAGAAATGGCTGTACCCGGATTATCTCTGGAGCATGCCCCGGCACGAAAAAAAAATCTACCTCAGTTTTGATGATGGCCCGCACCCGCTGGTCACCAATTTTGTGCTGGATGAATTAAAGAAATACAATGCCAAAGCAAGTTTCTTCTGCATAGGGAAAAATGTAGCGGCACATCCTGATATCTACCGCCGCATTTTACTGGAAGGACACGCGGTGGGCAATCACACCTATGATCATGTCAATGGCTGGAAGACGGCTGATAAAACCTATTTTGACAGCATTCACCACGCCTCAAAATTTATAGACAGCCACCTGTTCCGCCCACCCTATGGACGCATTACCAGGTTCCAGGGCAAACAGGCTGCAGTGCAACTGGGTTTTACCATTGTAATGTGGTCTGTACTGAGTGCCGATTTTGACGTTTCCATTACTCCACAAAAATGCTGGAGAAATGTACAGCAATCTGCCGGCAACGGATCCATTGTAGTGTTCCACGACAGCGAAAAAGCCATGGAAAGAATGCAATATGCGTTGCCGCAAACACTTTTGTACTTCAGCGAAAGGGGATTTGTTTTCGAAAAACTAGGTGGATGAGTGGTGGCTGCATGGTTAACAGCTGCGCAGGTACAATGCCATGAGATGCTTTGTGGTAAAGGGTTTTCGGGCATAAGGGACTAAAAAAAGTTTGGGCCGGGGTAGAAACCCTGGCCCGTTTTTAATCCGTACCCTATGAAAACTGATTTAAAGGTATAATTTTATTTTATCAATACAAACTAATTTCCTGCGGGGAAATTTTTATCCTTATTTAGCTTCGGCAAACCGATGGCCGTTTGTACTGCCAACATCGTTTTTTGCCGCCCGTTTTTTTTGAAAAACCAGTCATTGTACAGCTCAATTACGCCAGCATCAGGAATAAAGCAACTGTCTTATTTTGACGGCAGGAGGTTGAAGGAGTAGAGGCGAATGGTAGCTTTACGGTTTTGCAACAGGTAAATATGTATTATTGATGTAGTTATTTTACGAAGGCTGGCCGCTGGTGCCGTTGATGGATATGGCCACCGTGTTAACGGGCCAATTGGGGGCCAATTGACCAGCAGTAAACTGCAATAAATTTGTCATTGACTGACTAAGTGTTATTTCCTTTGCCGGCGATAACAGTGTTTAATTTTTTTACCATATGATTATAGATACACATTGTCATTTATACCACGAAGATTTTGATGCAGACCGTCCGGCCATGATGGAAAGGGCCAATGCGCAGGGGGTGGGTGGGTTTTACCTGCCTGCTATTGACAGCAATGTTATTGCCGCCATGCTGCAAATGGAGGAGGACTATCCGCAGCAATGTTTTGCCATGATGGGCCTGCATCCCTGTTCTGTAAAAGAAAATTATGAAGCGGAACTGCGCATAGCAGAAGAATGGCTGCAGCGCAGAAAATTTGCGGCCATTGGAGAGACAGGGCTCGATTTCTACTGGGATAAGACCTTTACGCCGCAGCAGTATAGTGCTTTTAAAGTACAGGTGGGCTGGGCAAAGCAATACAAAATACCCATTGTTATTCATTCCAGGCAGTCCACACAGGAATGTATAGACGTAATTGCAGCATTGCACGATGGTCAGCTGGGCGGCGTCTTTCATTGTTTTGGCGGCAGCCTGGAAGAGGCACTGCAGATTACCGGCCTCGGTTTTTACCTGGGTATTGGAGGTGTTATTACCTATAAAAATTCAGGGTTGGCAGCAGTAATAGCACAGTTGCCGCTGGATAAAATTGTACTGGAAACCGATGCGCCCTATCTTACGCCGGTGCCTTTCCGGGGAAAAAGAAATGAAAGCGCCTACCTGTCTCACGTAGTAAAAAAAATTGCTGAAGTAAAGAATATGTCTGTAAAGGAAGTGGAGGAGATAACGACGCAGAATGCGGGAAG
>JANPGT010000640.1:0-1958 GCA_031424135.1 Chitinophagaceae bacterium | reverse complement strand
CGAAATATGCATATACTTTATGGATGGCAAGCCACGGCAATGGCGTCTTTGCGTATGACCCCGCAACAAAAGCCATGCAGCAATTCAGGAATGACCCCGATAATAAAAACAGTCTTACCAACAATGACGCCAATGCTATTTTTGAAGACAGTAATAATAATATCTGGATTTCAACCGAAGGCGGCGGCCTTTGCAAACTGCATGCTGACCGAAAAACCATTACCCGCTATACTACCCGGAACGGGCTTCCCAGTAATTTCATTTTTAAAACGCTTGAAGACAATCAAAAAAGTCTATGGATAACCACCTCAAGAGGTTTGGTAAATTTTGACCCGGCCCTTGAAATATTTAAAGTGTATACCAGGGCCAATGGCCTGCTGAACGATCAGTTCAATTATCATTCAGGCTATAAAGACGCCGGCGGCACACTTTATTTTGGCAGTGTGAAGGGAATGATCAGTTTTAACCCCGGCCACTTTACCCAGACAGGTTTTGTACCACCCATCTACATTACCGGCTTCCAGGTGCATAATAAAGAACTTGACATCAACAAAGACAGTGCTTACCTGCGGCAGTCAATTATATATACCAATAAAATCACCCTGCCCTACGATCAATCTTCCTTCAGCCTTGATTTTGCTGCATTGAGTTTTACTTCTCCGGAAATGACACAGTACAGTTATATGATGGAGGGGCTTGATAAAGAATGGATATACCTGAAGTCTAACCGCAAGGTGTATTTCACCAACCTTGCCCCGGGTACATATACGTTTAAGCTACGAACAGCCGGCAGCAGCAATGCCGCTGTCAGCCAGCAACAACTGGTTATAAAAATAACACCTCCTTTATGGGCCAATGCATACGCATATACATTGTATGCGGCCATATTTGCCGGCTTGTGTATCTACCTGATACGTACCTACCTTAACAGGATAGAAGACAAAAAGGAAAAAGAAATTTATGAAGCAAAAATCAACTTCTTTACCATTGTGGCGCATGAAGTAAGAACACCGCTTACTTTAATCAAAGGCCCGGTAGAGAACCTGCACGAAAAAATAGACGAACTGCCGGGGATAAAAGAAGACGTCATTACACTTGAACGCAATACCAACCGCCTGGTGACGCTGATAACACAGATTCTCGATTTCAGGCAAACAGAGAAAAAAGGCTTCAGCATGGATTTCAATCAACTGAACATAACAACGCTGCTGCAGGAAGCTTTCCAGAATTTTATGCCGCTGGCGAAAAAAAGAAACCTGCAATACAGCATTGAGCTGCCACAGGAGCAGGTGTTTGCACTGGCCGATGAAGAGGCGCTGAACAAAATATTCAGCAACCTGTTTACCAATGCAACAAAATATGCCGGTAACAGTATTCACGTGCGGTTGATGGCCCCGGAAAAAAACAGGCCTGTATTTACGGTTGAGATAAGCAACGACGGGTATATTATTCCGGCAGATATGAAAGAAAAAATCTTTGAGCCTTTTTACCGGCTGAAAGAAAATATCAAACAAAAAGGTACCGGCATAGGGCTGGCACTGGCACGTTCCCTGGCAGAACTGCACAATGGCAGGCTTTACCTGTCCGCTGCCAAAGATGGTATCAATACGTTTGTACTTGAATTACCACTGCGTCCCGATGAACAGGTGGCTGCAAAACAAAAAAAGAAAAGTCTATTACTTAATTCCAAATAAAACGGCTGCTTATGTTACCTGTTATCTTACTGGTAGACGATGAGGAAGATATCCTTGATTTTCTTGAACGGATACTGCAAACTAAGTATACCATACTGAAAGCTGCCGACGGACGCGAGGCGTTAACGCAGCTGGCAGCGGATCGGTGCAGCGAATACGCAACCTGCGACAAAGCAGACGGGCTTCCTTGATCACGGCTCGACACGTGTACCGACAGGACATGCAGCGACGTACCGAGATCACGTCATGGCTCGTAGCAAAGGC
>JANPGT010000639.1:0-3687 GCA_031424135.1 Chitinophagaceae bacterium | reverse complement strand
TACACAGGTATCTTCCTCAGAACTGGAAAGCCCTGCACACAAAGCGCATTCGTTAAAGATGGCGCAGCAATCCATTGTTTTATTGAAGAATGAAAACAATACATTGCCACTAAGTAAAAAAATAAAAAACATTGCCGTGGTGGGCCCCAATGCAGACAATGCCGTAGCAGTGCTGGGTAACTACAACGGTACGCCTTCTGAAATAGTTACTGCATTGCAGGGAATTAAAAACAAACTGGGCAATGATGCAGAAATCATTTATGAAAAAGCCATCAATTTTACCAATGATACCCTGTTTCAGCCATCTGCGCTGAACGATCTATTCAGTTGGCAGGGACAAAAAGGTTTTTCCGCCGAATATTACAATAACAGGGATTTGCAGGGATTGCCGGTGGCAAAAAGAATAGAAGCCAGGCTGAATAATAACTGGCAGGAAGGACAGATGGTAGCCGATACACTTAAAGCGTACAATTTTAGTGCACGCTATACTACCGATTTTACTGCACCTTACAGTGGCAGCGTTAGTTTTGAACTGGAGGCAGATGACGGCTACCGCTTACTGGTGGATGGCAAAGAAGTGCTGAATGCCTGGACACGCAACCGCTGGGGAGCAAGAACTTATCAGTTGAAGGTACAAAAAGACAGTACCTACCGCCTGCTGGTTGAATACTACCAGCTTGGTGGAAAGGCATCTGTACGATTACATGCCGGTCAGTTCATAAAAACTGACTTTGCAAAGCTGGCAGACCGGCTAAAAGATGCAGATGCCATTGTTTTCGTTGGCGGCATCTCTCCTCAGCTGGAAGGAGAAGAAATGCAGGTAAACTATCCGGGCTTCAACGGCGGCGATCGCAGTTCCATTTTACTACCCCGCATACAAACTGAATTATTACAAATACTAAAAGCTACTGGTAAGCCGGTGGTTTTTGTTATGATGACCGGAAGTGCCATTGCCATACCATGGGAAGCAGCACATATCCCTGCAATTATTAATGCCTGGTATGGTGGTCAGTCTGCAGGCACTGCTATTGCCGATGTGTTATTCGGCGATTTTAACCCGTCAGGCCGTCTGCCAGTTACGTTTTACAAAGCCGATGAGGATCTGCCCGACTTCAACAATTACAGCATGGACAACCGCACTTACCGTTATTTTAAGGGTTCAGCTTTATACCCTTTTGGTTACGGTCTTAGCTACACCAATTTTGCTTACGACCAGCTGACTATCCGGAAAATAAACCATACCAACAATGCATTTATTGTTTCGGCAAATATTTCCAACACCGGAGCGGCAGATGGAGATGAAGTTGTTCAGTTATATGCTACCCTGCCCGGAGACCATGTTCCTATTCGCTCACTGGTAGGCTTCCGCCGGATTTCTCTAAAAAAAGGTGAACATAAAACCGTTTCATTTAATATAAGCTCTGATGCTATTGCAGTACTGGATCAATCTGGCAACCCGATAATTCCGAAAGGCAGCTTGCGGCTGTCTATAGGCGGCTGCCAACCCAACCAGGCAACAGCAGCAAGTAAGAAGACGGTAGAAGGGATATTGATATTATAGTTTACTTGCCTGTGACGCAGCAAAAACGGCATAAAAAATTCGTTTATCTAAAACCCCATCAGCATTACAATGAAAAATATTGCCACCGGGCTAAAGCAGCAAAAAACCCTCCTCATGACCTCCATCTATCTGTTGCTGACAGGCATATGTGTGATATCACACGCACAACCTGATACAGTATTGAGGCAAACCATACCCGCGGCGGGCAAAATGCACAACAACAAACCGAAAGGAAAAGGTTGGGTAAATCTGCTGACATCAGCTTCAGCCTGGAATTTTGAAACTAAATACTGGCAGTTTACAGACACGGGCTTTCATGGCACAATCGGCAATGAAAAAGAACATCACTACAGCTATACAAAAAAAACCTACAAAGATTTTGAATTAAATGTACTGATCAGAATGGTGGGAGATGAAAATGCCAATTCCGGCGTTTGCATCCGCATCAATCCCAGCAGCTGGGACAATGCGCCAGGCTACCAGGTTGATATGGGAAAAGGCTATTGGGGATCACTATGGGATGAGCGCCGGGCCGGGATGGTGCAAAAATTTCCTGACAGTCTGGTAAATAAACTGGTCAACCAAAACGATTGGAACCACTACTACATTATAGCCAAAGACCACCATATACAGGCATGGCTAAATGGCGTTAAGACAATTGACATCATTCACGATGCAGGTTTTGCAGAAGGCAATATCGGCTTTCAGCTTTGTCACTACCATAGCACCACTGTGGTAGACGTAAAATCTTTATATGTTCGTGAATTACGGTAAAAGTTGCTGACGCAGTTGCGCGCCAGTACAGACAATACAGCCAGTTGTTCAAAACCAGTTCAGTGCATCAAAAGAAAACCTTTTCAGCAATCAATTAGCCACAATAAAAAACTGTTCACTAATCAGTAAAACAAAAAATCACCTTTCATGAAACAAATACTCGTTGCCGCATTGATAGTACTGCCCTGGATGGCCAACGCCCAAAATGCAAAAATAAAAATTGATGTTGAAAGAACCATTGGTGAAATAGACCCTAAAATTTATGGCGTATTTATGGAACCCATTCAGATTAGCGGAAGAAGGGGTTTGCCGGATTCGCCCAGTCTTAATACGCTCTATGGCACCCTCTATAATCCCGCTTCACCGTTGGCAGCTGAAAATGGTTTCAGAAAAGATTTTATTGAAGCAATGAAAGACCTAAAAGTGACCAATATGCGCTGGCCAGGCGGCAATTTCTTAATGGGCTATAACTGGCAGGATGGTATTGGCCCGAAAGAAAAACGCCCGGCCCGCATCAACATGGCCTGGGGCGGCATTGATAGTAACCAGGTGGGCACCGATGAATGGTTTGCATTGAACAAATCTATCGGCAGCGAGAATGTGGTAGCCGTAAACCTCGGCCTCGGCACTATACAGGATGCTGCGTACTGGCTGGAGTATTGCAACTATCCCAAAGGGACCTATTATGCTGACCTGCGTGCAAAAAATGGCCATCCTGCTCCTTACAAAGTAAAAATCTGGGACCTGGGCAATGAAGTAGATGGAAAACCATGGGAACTGGGTCATAAAAATGCAGAGGATTATATTGAAGTGGCCAGGGAAGCCGCCAAGGCAATGCTGGCGGTTGACAACAGTATAGAACTGGTAGGCTGTGGTTCTTCCTGGTACAGCCAGAACGAATGGGACAACTGGAACCGTAAAATCCTGGCTGGTATAGGAGACAAGATAAAATATCTTTCCATACACAGTTACTGGGAAAATTCAACAGATTATTACACACATATGGGAGGGGGCGCTAAAATTTTTGACGACAGGATTAAAATAACCGCCGGAGAAATTGAAGCCATATCCAATACACATGGCTTTAAAAACCCAATTTATATTTCCGTAGACGAGTGGGGTGCGTTTGGACGGAATTTTATGAGTGTTTTGCCAGTGGCACAATCCTTTAATTCATTTATCAGGCATGCAGCTGTTGTAAAAATGTCCAACTTCACGATGCTCACATCATTATTGTCCAGTGATCCTAAAAAAGGAACTTATAAATCACCGCTGTTTTATATTTTCAAAGCATTTTCCAACAATTGCCTGGGCGATGCCGTTGATTCTTATGTAGTCTGCGATACTTTTAA